>CAMLRJ010000383.1 GCA_946482345.1 uncultured Cellvibrio sp. | reverse complement strand
CCTGATCTTGAATGAAGATCCATTAGTCGCTGGCGATATTATTGGCGAAAAACTGCAAACCCTTAAAAGCAATATTGGAAAACTATCTGCTTATGAAGGATCGCAATCTATATCAGATCCGGTCACAGGCATGAAAATTTTGGATTTAACTTATGCTGTTGATGATATGAATAATTATTTGCTTGGTAGCTTGGTTGCACCTGTTCGTGAATTAGGTTTAACTGAGTCTGCGCAAAAAACGATTTTTTATTATCAGGATCGAATCAAGAAATTAAACCTTCAACTTGATGCGCTGAATAAAAAAGCATTATCAGTGAAGACAGTTTATGATTCATACACTCAAGCAAGCATATCGGGTTCAACAAGCAGTGGTAATACTTCACTTTCTGACATAAGCTCGGATGTTGTTGATAAGCTGGTTAGCTTGTCAGGTGATGCGGACAAGCAAAAATATCGCCAACAACTTAATACGCAATGGATTGGTCTAATGAGTGAAATTGCTGATTTGGAATCTACCATTCAGGATGCACAACGGGTATTGGATGCGGTTAAAAAATCCATAGGTATCCAAAGAACTGCTGAATATAAAAGCTATCTTGAGTCAACCCAAAAAGAAATTCCGGCAATATTGGAAAAATTAGTTGATTTTTACAAGGTTTCTGAACGAATTTATGAACAGCTTAGTATTGAATCTGTAGGTGTTAAAGATCAGCTTTATATTCCTGTGACCAATACCGTATTGTCGAATCGTGTTTTAATTGATGTTAAATCTACTCTTCTTACCTGGATTGCATTGATGTTTTTGACTTCGGTGCTGGTAATTCCTGGCGTAATGATTCGTAATGCAATGAAAGCAAGAAAAGAATAATTTTTATTTACCCAAGTTCGTCATCCCTGCGAAGGCAGGGATCCATACTCGAAAGGTCACTGGATTAGCTTCGCTGGTCTGGCGGCTCCTGCTTTCGCAGGGATGACGGTATATTTATTTTTACTCAATGCGCCTCATCCCAATTCAACCCCACACCCACATCCACCACCAAAGGCACTTTTAATTGCGCTGAGCCTGACATTAATTTTTTAATTTTTTCACTGACTTCTGCAAGTTGGGATTCGTGAACTTCCAGCACTAATTCATCGTGAACTTGCATGATCATTTTGGCGTCGATTTGCGATTGGCTGAGCCATTGGTGCACGGCGATCATTGCTTTTTTGATAATGTCTGCTGCTGTGCCTTGCATGGGGGCGTTAATTGCAGTGCGTTCTGCGGCCATTTGTGAATTTCGGTTTTTGGCATTGATGTCGGGTAGATATAACCGGCGGCCAAATATGGTTTCGACGAAACCATTCTCGTGCGCTTGTGAGCGGATGTTGTTCATATAACGCAAAACACCGGGGTAACGTTCAAAATATTTGTCGATATAGCCTTGTGCTTCGCGGCGACCAATATGCAATTGTTTTGCGAGGCCAAATGCTGACATTCCATATATTAATCCGAAATTAATCGCTTTGGCACTGCGACGCATTTCATTGGAGACTGAGTCCAAACTCACGCCAAATACTTCTGCTGCTGTTGCTCTGTGAACATCCAATCCTTTTTCAAAAGCAGACAACAAGCCTTCATCTTCTGAAAGATGCGCCATAATTCGCAATTCAATTTGTGAATAGTCAGCGGCAATTAATTTGTATCCTGCAGGTGCTATAAATGCCTGCCTGATTCGGCGGCCTTCTTCGGTTTTTACCGGAATGTTTTGCAGGTTGGGGTCTTGTGATGAAAGACGGCCGGTGGCAGCAACAGCTTGATGATAGCTTGTGTGTATGCGGCCGGTTTTTTTATTGATTTCCAGTGGAAGTTTATCGGTGTAGGTCGATTTTAATTTTGCCAGGCCACGATATTCCATCAATACTTTTGGCAGGGGATAGTCCAATGCCAATTCCTGTAAGGTTTCTTCTGCAGTTGAAGGTGTACCACCGGGTGTTTTTTTGATGATGGGTAATTTTTGTTTTTCAAATAAAATCTCTGCTAATTGTTTGGGCGATCCCAAATTAAATTCTTCGCCCGCTATCTCATAAGCCTTGCGTTCAAGTTGAATTAATCTTTCGCCCAGTTCAACGCTATGTTCACCTAATATTTTGGCGTCAACCAAGGCACCGTTACGCTCAATGCTGGATAATACTTCAAGCAAGGGCATTTCAATTTCGTCAAAAACAGAACGTAATGTTTTTATTTTATTGAGTCTTGGTAAAAAATAATCGTGCAGCCTGAGTGTGATGTCTGCATCTTCCGCTGCATAATGCCCTGCAGAATCTACGGGAAGTTGATTAAAACTTAATTGTTTTGTTCCTTTGCCGGCAAGTTCTTCAAAAGTGACAGTAGTGTAGTCCAGATAAATTTTGGCGAGGTCATCCATATTGTGACGACTGCCAATCGAATTCCAAACATAAGACGCCAACATGGTATCGAATTCGACGCCTTTCAAGTGGATGCCATAATTCAGTAATATGCTCTGATCATATTTTATATTTTGACCCACTTTTTTAATCTGTTCATTTTCCAGAATGGGTTTGAGCTGCTGTAAAACCGACAACAAATCAAGTTGCTCCGGCGCACCCATATAATCGTGGCCACAAGGCACATAAGCAGCAACACCCGGTACAATAGAAAAGCTGACGCCTACAATTTTGGCATCCATAATATTGAGACTGGTGGTTTCTGTATCAAATGCAAAACGTTTGGACTGACTAATTTTATCCAGCCAATTGTTGAGTTGGTTCTGATCAAGAATAATTTCGTATTGAATTTTTTCAGGTGCAGTTATTTTTTCAATACTGGCCTCAATAGATGAGATGGAATTGTCAGATGTTGATGCTGATCCATTTAATTCCGAAATCCAGGTTTTAAATTCCAATTCGGTAAATAATGATTTTAATTTTCCAATATCAGGTTTTGATACTCTGATTGTTTCCGGGCGAACATCCAATTTAACATCGGTTTTAATTGTTGCTAATTGATAAGAGAGATAGGCCATCTCTTTTTGTTCCAGTAATTTTTCCGGCATTTTTTTCGCACCACGAAAATCCAGTGTGCGAATTTTTTCAAGATCGGAATAAATAGCATCTATGCTGCCAGCACCTTGTATCAACGCAACGGCAGTTTTTTCACCCACACCTTCAACACCGGGAATGTTATCGGATGAATCACCCATTAATGCCAAATAATCAATCATCAATTCCGGGCCAAATCCATATTTATCTTTTACGCCCTGAATATCCAATTTGGTTTCTGTCATGGTGTTGATCAGGGTTACATGTTCGGTTACCAACTGCGCCATATCCTTGTCGCCTGTTGATATCACAACATCCATTTTTTGTTCGGTGGCCTGACGAGCGAGCGTTCCAATGACATCGTCGGCTTCAACTCCTTCAACTATCAGCAGGGGTAATCCCATGGCTTCAACAACGTCATAAATGGGCTGTACTTGCAGGCGAAGATCGTCCGGCATGGGGGGGCGGTTGGCCTTGTATTCGGCATAGAGGTCGTCACGGAAGGTTTTGCCTTTTGCATCAAAGATGACGGCTATAGCACTCTGGGGATAATCCCTGGTCATGCGTCGCAGCATATTAACCACGCCTTTAATGGCACCTGTGGGCTGGCCTTTGGAGTTGGTTAACGGTGGCAATGCATGGAAGGCCCTATATAAATAAGAAGATCCATCAATTAATACCAACGGGCTTTGATTTGTTTCCGATCTTGCTTCTGACATGGGTATCTCGCTTAGCTGGCTTAAGTGCCCGACCAATTAATTTGGGCGAAGGATACATCAAAAGTGATTGGGCAAGACGCTCACCTATCAGCATTTTTGGCTTGTGTAGATAGGCGCCTAACCTTAAGTGTTACCTGTTTGTGAAAAAGTGTTACCTGTCGCACTCTTGAGATATAAATCACAATATCGCCATAAATTAATGTTTATTAACACAAATATCTAAAATTTTAGTCAAAAAACACTAGCCAATAAAAAATATCCTGCTAGTATACGTTACGTTAAGTAACAAACCTGTTACGGCAATACAAGACCGGTATCCACAAGATATCGGTTCGTCCAGGTAGCAAAACTACCTTAATTAAATTGGAGATTTTGAAATGAAAAATACATTGGTTTTAGTAATTAGCCTGTTTGCAGCCAACCTGGTTCTGGCAAACGAAACCGCCAAACAAGAAGGTTTGACCCTCGCTGCCGCTGAATTGCAAAGCAAAGCCGCTTGGGTAGAAACGGAAGAAGAA
>CAMLRJ010000382.1 GCA_946482345.1 uncultured Cellvibrio sp. | reverse complement strand
TGCCAGAAGAAAACCCGCTGGTTATGATAAATGCCTACAGACAACTTGGCTTTGAGGCACCTAATGAACCCAGTCCTCAAGTTGAGTAACAATGTAATGCAAAGTTCAGGTTCTGCTGCATGTGATACAACAATTCGTAATATGGTTAAACGAGTAGCTCGTCGTATATTCTCGGAAGGCGATTTGGACCTTAATAAGGTAGCTACGTCCTTAAGCATGCCGCTTACGCAGAAAAGTGTTCCCGAATATTATCAACTTGAGCGCTTTCTAGATCGTGAGGAATATCACGCGCGCTTACAAACTTATATTAATGCTGGGTCAGTAAAAGCCGAGTGGGATCGAAGTGCTGGTACTCGAGGTCAACTTGCTCGTGTAACGATGATTGATCCGAACTCTGCCAGTAATTTGCTTGGAATAGATTTACCATGGAGAGTAGCAGTTAAAGCTATCGCAGATCTTGAGGCTGTGATGGAAGAAGGGCTTCCTAGAATAGATCACATTACAGAGGCATGGCGTCACGGTAAAGCGCCAGGAGGCATTACAGCAGATAAATCAAAACAATTTATTGATGCTGTACAGGTTATTAAAGCTGCTAGCCAGCTTGGCGGGAACAGCAAAGACATTCTGTTGCGCAGGGTAAGCGCTCAGCTATTTGGAAATACAAAACGTATTGAAGCTCTAGCTCGCCAAGTCGCATTTCTCTTAGGAGATTCTGCGGATAATGATGATGAAAGTGTGTTTGCTCGATTAGGCTTGGTGAAGCATCCGCAGCCATTGCTTATTAGCGGCTCACCTTCTTGTTGCATAGCAGTCACAGAAGGAAAGGTACCGCTTGTAAAACCTTATGTTGGCTTACGTCCAGATACCATTGAAGGAGTAGTGGAAGAAAAAATGCAGATTCGACAGGTGTTAACAATTGAGAATCTTGCAAGCTTCAATGAAGCTGCCCAACACCTAACCAATCCTAGCGATCTTCTGATTATATATGTCGCTGGCAGCCCAACGCCGTCTCTTTTGTCTGCATACAAAAGATTACTTGGATCTATACAACCATCAATTGTTAGGCACTGGGGAGACGTAGACGTTGGCGGATTTCGGATTGCGTCCAGGCTGGCCGAAAGCGCTAAGATGATGGGCTACCAACTTCAGCTCTGGCGTATGTCGTCTACAGATCTGCCAGATAATCAAAACTGTAAAGCAAGCGATCTACAGCTTAATGAAATTGCTACTATTTGTAATCAATACGGATGGGTGGATGAACTGGGAAGACTGAAAAAAGCTCCCTTTTTTCAGGAGCAGGAATTCACCGAATGGACTCCACCCGAAATACTGTGATGTCATATAAAGACTAATTAAACTGCAGGTCCGAATAGATTTCCTGAAATGTTCTCAGCAGGCATTTAACATCCTCTCTTCGAAGATCGCTGGGTAGCACCAATTCAAGATCTCGTAATTTTCTCTCGCTTGGATAAATGCCGTGTTTTGTTAAAGAAAAAACGGCACCCACAAAATGTTCCAGTCTTGCCGTATGGTTATTCCTTCTGTAATTTTTATCCCATCGCGTCCAGCGCACTCGTAGCTCACGATACTCATCAGGGAAATTATATTGTAAGCATGTGTAACTGATATCAAATTTGATCGCCAGGTGGCTGACTCTGACGGGCGGATTAGGGTTATCAATTAAAAGCTTTTTTAGTTCGTTTCGAATGTGATTTTTCTTCTTTTCATTTAAATTCACTTTGCTTACAAACGCCGGCTTAGGCAGGCCGCGCCACAATTCCGTGGATGTGAGAACATCCCTATCCAGCAAAAACTGATCAGGTGGCAAATCCATCCTGTAACATAGATCAAGGAGAGCAAGAAAGTAAGGCCTTCGGCTAGTATCCAGCATATTTTTGATCGATTTCGGTTCAACATTTAATTTATGACAAAAATCTATTTGGGATAGATTTGACCACTGAATGAGACGCTTGATGGATTTTGCAACTATATATTGATCGAGAATGAGTTCGTCTGAATAGATGCGCTCTATGAGTCTGTAAATAGCATGTGAAACCCAGGCATCCTTTGCAGTGAAATTTTCAGGCACATGTTTTTCGTCTGGCTTGGATAAGTCCTCTCCACATTTATCGCATATCCATTGTCTGGGGAATTTTGGAAACTGTAATTTTACCTCTCCGCAAGCGGGGCAATACATTGATAATCTGCGGTTATGTGCCACACAAATTTTAGTGCTTTCAACAAGCCAATATAAACGCACGTAAGGTGACTCTCCCAATTCTCGATCTTCTTTCCAGCACTCTGGACACCACTCCATATATTGTTTTTGCATTCCTCTTGCATTGTTATCACATAAAGAACGCAAGGGATATAGTGTTAAAAATTGTGCATTTATCTTTGTTCCTGATGCAGCTGTAATGGCCTCAATATATCTTTGTGCAATTACTCCTACACTATTACATAATCTTAATACTTCAGCAGAGTTCTTTTTGCATGCAGGCAGTTCTTGAGTGGTAACAAAATTATCCAATAGCCGTTGGCCGTAGATATGGGACCACTCCATTACCATTTCTGCGTGACGGCATAAATAGGAACTCATTGCTTCTATATCCCCACTTTGATGCCCTGCAACTTTAAGCGGAATAAAATAAGGAAATCGACTTTCAGTAAAGTCGATTTCCTCTGCATCAAGCAGTTCTATATCATTCAAATCTATTTTCATGGACTTGATGATATCTTGGATGCTGTTGGCCGGGCTTCAGGTTGCGCTTCAAAGCTTTTGGTATGAGTGACTTTTGTAATAGGTCCGGCTGGTACTGTTCATCAATATCAGCAAAGACCTCACTCGGGTTAAAATCCTCAAGAGATTGTTGGTAATAAGCCTCAAAATTTTTAATGGCCTTCTCGGCCGTTAGTAGAGCGCTTCTGGTATGACGGGTCTTTTTCATAATGCTTGATGTGATTTTTGAAGTGTTTGTACATATACACATCGTTATCGCTCGATGCAGCCAGGATACGAGAAGTCCAGGACACCCTAGAGAATAATCATAAATATCAAGAAAGTTCTCATCTGCTTTAGCATCCAGGCGTAAATTTAAGTTTTTTATGAGTGAATAAAAAAATTGAGCATATGCCGTGACTTCGTTTTCACTTTCACGTTGGTATCGCGGAAAATAAATAGGTAATACCCGCCGCGCAAGTTGTTCGTTTAAATTGAGCAGCTCTTTGGCCTCATGAGTTCCAAATAAAATAAATTTTGTTTTCATTGTATTCGCCCAATTCTTCATTCTGTTTAGGTTTGCAATTTTTTCGCTTTCCGAAGTTCTGTCTACCATGTTTTGACACTCATCGATCAAAATTGCTATGGGTTTAAATGATTTTATTCTTAAACGCATTTTTTTCTGCAATTTAGCGATTGAAGGAGTACTTCGAGAAATTGACCATTTTCCTTGTTTTTTCCGGTTTTCGGTTTCATCGAGATCAAGGATATTATCAACGTTGATCTCTCCTAGTTTATCGAGAATTTCCTCTAAAAAAGTGCGCCAAGGGAATCCGGTTTTTTCTCTCGATGGCGCTTCAACAATAATCGGCGGAAAGCAATCGTCTTTCCAGCCTGCTGATTGTTGCTTTACCAAATAGCCAGCTAGGTATTTTAACATTGTGCTTTTACCTACACCTGCTGGTCCAATAACGCACACGATTTCATCTTTGCGGCCGTGCTGCGTAGCACTTAATATATTGGTAAATACACTCGCAAAATTTTGATGCATCAGAGTAATATGATTTTCAAGTAGATCAAGAGTTTTACTGTCCATCTTTGTTCTCCAAATCATTGTTAAAAGGCAGGATTTCAATGGATTGAATATCAATTGAAAATTTTGTGGCGAGCACTTCATTTTCTACAGGGGCGGGTGCTCCGATAGTAGAGTTTTTAATATTGAAAGCGTGTTGTTCGTGCTGTGGGTTGCTGAAGTGAATGGCTGAAGACTGCTTGGGACCCTTTCGATAGCGTCTGCCATTTCTCAGATGGCGAGGGAATATTTCCATATGAGGCAACTGTATGCCCTTGTCATGGCACTCACGGACAAGAACATCATTGGTTGTCATTTTCACCCAATGACCTTCAATAAGAGCCCAGATGTGACAGTAATCATAAGGATTGTATTTCACCCTGACTCGTGATTTGGTTCCTGAATAACCAGGAATCTTTTTTGATAGCAGGTATGTCCCTATGCGGCGCACGCGTTGCTGGGCTGCGCCAGTTCTGCGGCACTGGGCACCGG
>CAMLRJ010000381.1 GCA_946482345.1 uncultured Cellvibrio sp. | reverse complement strand
CTTGTATCGCTTTCTCCTTGTAAGGGTGGGTGAGAATGACAATGTTCTCATGATTACCATGCACCATGTAATTTCAGATGGATGGTCGTTAGGTGTTTTATCAAGAGACTTCATTGAGATATACAATTCTCTGGTTTTGATCCGGTCTCCCGAGCTGCCGAGCCTCACTGTTCAATACGCTGATTATACGAATTGGCAGATAGAATGGGCAAAGCGGGAAGATGCAAAACGACTTACAGACTATTGGAAACATCAGCTAAATGGCATTCCAACTCTATTGGAGTTACCTACAGATTTTCCCAGGCCGTCTGAACAAAAATACCGGGGTCAAACAAAAAGCTTCCGGATTGATTCCGCTTTGTATGAGCGACTGCTGAGTTTCAACAAAGCCAATCAATCCACGCTTTTTATGACATTGTTGGCTGCATTCAAGGTTTTGTTGTCTCGTTATTCTGGTCAAACAGATGTGGTTGTTGGCACGACGATGGCAAACAGGCGGAAGAGAGAGCTCGAAAATGTAATTGGATTCTTTATGAATACAGTCGTGTTGCGATCAAATCTTGATCATAACAAAGCGTTCACATTACTACTGGATGAGGTAAAGCAAACAGTTATTAGCGCTGATCTGCATCAAGATATACCTTTTGAACAGCTTGTTGAGGAGCTAAGTCCAAAAAGGAGTTTAAGTCATTCGCCATTATTTCAGGTTATGGTGATTTTCAACAACTTTCCGGTTGAAAATATTGATATGGCTGGCCTTGAGGTATCTAAATGCCCGGTGCCTAACGATATATCAAAATACGATTTAACACTCACCTTTAATGAATCAGAAGGCACGTTATCAGGTGGCATTGAATACAATGTAGATCTATTTAAAGGCGAAACAATCGATCGGTTATTAAATCACTTTCACAATATCATTGAGAGTGTGTGTGAAAATGTAAATGTAAAAATTGAGAATATTTCATTGCTTGACCCAGAAGAAGAAAGCCTGGTTGTAACGCAATGGAATAATACGGAAATCGAGCTTGAAAAGGACGCATGCATACATCAACTTATTGAAAGACAGGTGAAATCAATCCCGAAAGAAATCGCAATAATCTTCGACGGTGAATCGATTTCTTATGAGGAGCTGGATAGCCGCGCCGACCAATTGGCCAGAGCTCTTCAAAGGGAAGGTGTTGGGCCAGATGTGAAGGTTGGTGTTTGCCTGGGGCGTTCTATAGATTTGGTTGTTTCATTATTTGCAATCCTAAAAGCTGGTGGTGCCTATGTTCCTCTGGATCCTGCCTACCCGATAGGACGTTTATCTCTGGTTGCAGCGGACGCGGAGTTAAAATTTATACTGACGCATTCCGATCTCGAATTGATTTTTCAACAAGAAAATATACCTACATTCTGTATTGATAAGAGGGTAGATTTCCTGAGTGATGAATTTTTTGAATTAACATCCACTGTTAGTTCAAAAAACATTGCATATATGATTTATACCTCCGGGACTACCGGTAAGCCAAAAGGAGTCATGGTTTCCCATTATAATGTGATCAATTTCTTTAAGGGATTGGATAAAAATATAGATATTCATTACACCTCAAATTCAAAAAATTCAGATATAAATTCTCGTCCGGTCTGGTTGTCGGTCACCAGTATTTCCTTTGATATATCCGTTTTGGAATTGTTTTGGACATTAGCTAATGGAATGAAAGTAATTCTTATGCCGGAATTGCCACAAGGCGGTATCAGGGAAACGCAGTCATGGAGAAGAAGCGATATAGGTACTGAGGATAAAGTTACTCCGCCCAAATTCAGCTTATTCTACTTTGCCGCTGACGAGCAAAAAAATACTGACAAATATAAGTTGCTTATTGAGGGGGCAAAATTTGCCGATCAGAACGGATTTGAGTCGGTTTGGGTTCCTGAGCGGCATTTCCATACCTTTGGCGGACAATTTCCAAATCCCTCCGTCGCGGCATCGGCGATTTCCACCATAACGAGTAATGTTGGTATTCGCGCTGGCAGTATTGTTGCCCCATTACATAATCCGATCAGGATTGCGGAAGAATGGTCAATGCTCGATAACCTGAGCAAAGGAAGGGTGGGGGTAGCTTTCGCCTCGGGTTGGCATTTTAACGATTTTGTTTTTGCTCCGGAAAATTTTAAAAAACGGCATGAAGTACTGAGAAAACATGTTCAACAAGTGCAGGATTTATGGAAAGGAGAATCTATCAAATGCACAGCGGGAAATGGTGAAGAAATAGATATCACTGTTCGTCCCAGGGCGGTGCAACCTGAGCTGCCAACCTGGATTACAACAGCAGGTAATCCGGAAACCTATGGGTATGCTGGTTCGATTGGTGCAAATATTTTGACCCATTTACTGGGGCAAAATCTAAGCGATCTGAAAAACAACATTAATATATACCGGTCTTCCCTGACGGAAAATGGTTTCGATGCCGGCAAAGGAATTGTAACCCTTATGGTGCATACATACATTGGCGACAATGTAGATGATGTTAAAAGCTTGGTTAAATCGCCGTTTAAAACATACTTAAAAAATTCTGTTGGTTTGCTTAAAGCTGTCGCTGAAAGTGAGGGTCTCAATACCAATGTTGATGAAGATGCAATTGTAGAGGCTGGCTTTCACCGTTATTTTGAATCAAGTGCATTGTTTGGCACTAAAGAAAGCTGTTTGCAGATGGTACAAAAGATACATCAGAGTGGCGTTGACGAAATTGCATGCCTGATTGATTTTGGTGTGGATGACGAAAATACCATAACGGGCTTCAGGAATATCAATCAACTTCGTTTATTAACAAATGCTCATGTTGCCCAATTTAATTTTAAAAATAAAAATCAGGTTTCTTCACCTGTGGATTTGATGGAGCAATACAAGGTAGATCATCTACAGTGCACACCGTCCTTTGCCAAAATGCTAATGAATTACCCCGAAGGCAGGAAGTCGTGCCAGAGCCTGAAGCGGTTGTTTATGGGGGGGGAAGCTATACCCGCTAACCTGGTAAGTGAATATGCGGATATCCTGGGTGATGGTGAAATCTTTAATATGTATGGTCCTACCGAAACTACGGTATGGTCAAGTGTTAGAAAAATCACTGCAAATGATGTCCGCATTGGCGGCCCCATTGCCAATACTAAATTAATCGTGCTCGACGCGAATTTTATGTTAGTTCCTGTCGGTGTTCCTGGAGAGCTGTACATTGCCGGCGAAGGTGTTACACGAGGATATTGGAATCGTCCAGGATTAACCGCTGACCGTTATATGCCAGATCCTTGGGGCGAGCCCGGGGGACGAATGTATAAAACAGGTGACAGGGCCAGATATCACTCCGATGGAAATATAGAATATTTAGGCCGTGCGGATTTCCAAGTCAAGTATAAAGGTTTCCGCATTGAAACCGCGGAGATTGAGCAGAATATCCTGGATATCCCAGGAATATTGGAGGCAATTGTTACTGTGAACAAGTCTTCATCTGGCGATGAAAGATTGGTGGCTTACATTGCGCAAACAAAGAATGAATTGAGGGATGAACTTTCAATTGCGGACATTCAGCTCCATTTGATGGATCGTTTGCCGGAGTACATGATTCCCCGGGATTTTGTTTTTCTTGAGCATATACCTTTGACCCCTAATGGAAAAATTGACCGGAATAACCTGCCAGCCTTAAAAGCTACAGGGGATTCAGCGGCTCCCGACCCTGTAAAATCTGCACCCACTAGCGAAATGGAAATTCAGATTTCCTTAATATGGAAAACCCTTTTACAGAAAGAAAATATAGGTATCTACGATAACTTTTTTGAGATAGGTGGCAATTCCCTTTTAATTGCACACATGAAAATTGAATTGGAAAAATTGCTGGATAGGGAGGTTGGTATTATTGAAATATTCAAGCATCCAACCATCGAAAGCATGTCGAGATATCTGGGGCAGTCTGATGTGGAACGTCCGTCGTATAACGACGCCAGAAAGCGAGCTGAATCCCGAAGACTGAGAATGAAGAAAAAAATCAAGTATGAAGCTAATGAGGATGTCGTTACAACTTAAGATCTTATTCGGTTAGAAATTGACAGTATTAATTTATCAAGCCATATGCAATGAGGTTAAAAAAAATACAAATGGGAAATGAAAATAAAGTAGCAATTATTGGAATGGCTGGTCGTTTTCCAGGAGCAAAGACGCTAAAGGAATTTTGGAGTAATCTGGAAAATGGTGTGGAGTCATTGTCAGATTTTACTGATGAGGATCTGTTAGAGTCTGGAATCCCTGA
>CAMLRJ010000380.1 GCA_946482345.1 uncultured Cellvibrio sp. | reverse complement strand
ATCGTATTCCATCAAGCCTTGTTCCTGTTGCCGAGGGCGCACCCTCGGAACGCGCACGTGGTAGCCAGCAGCACGCAGCATTTTTATATAAGGAAAGTGCGCGACTATATGATGTTATCGGTTTTCCCACTGCTGAAGGCATGCTGGGTGAATTATGTCTGCATGAGTCCTTGCCAGTAATAGCTTTCGAAAATCGTGATTATCTGGATATTGAAAATGACATAAGACTTATAAGGACCGGGATTAAAGCAAAGATAAATCACCAAGGGTTTTTTCGTTCATTTGGTGCGAAAAAATCTAATGCCATAATTAATGACAAATACGTGGATTTTAATGCTATTGAAAAAGCTATTAGTGAAAAGACAGGATGTAAAGAAGTAGTTGTTAGTATACGTCAAGGATCCGAAGGGGCCTGGAAAGTTGTAGCCTATATTGCATCGGACAAGGATTTTAGTGCATCCACATTGCACTCATATATGGAGGGAATTTTCCCTTCATTTATGCTTCCGGATGCCTATGTGCCCATTCCTTTTATTCCGGTTGATCAGTATGGCGATGTGGATCAAAGTGCTCTGGACGGTGTGGTTGCTCCGGGGATAAGCATTATCGGTGAATACGAAAATGAGTTAAGGAAGATTGAAGGCGTATATGAAATAGCCGGTGTATTGATGGAGCCAGAGATAAAGCAACTTGCATTGAGCTTGCGCAACTTGCTTCCTGCTGAGAAAGCACCCGCTAACCCGGGGCATGAAAAGGAAAGTGCGATTTCCGATCAAAACCAGAATAATAAAAAGTTATCTATATGTTATGGGATACCACGCGAAAAACCGATGCACTTTGTGCCCAAAACATTAAGCGATTTATTGCTTAATTCCGCAAAATGTTTTCCAAATAAAAAGATCATATATATTGAAAATGATGGAGAACAAACAGAAATTAGCTATGAAGAACTCTGTTCCTTAGCCAAAAAAGTATTACATGGACTGAGAGCTGAAGGTTTAAAATCGAAAGATATCGCTATTTTTCAATTCGATAAGCAATACGATTTTATTGTAACTTTTTGGGCTTGTGTTCTGGGAGGGATAGTTCCGGTCCCCGCTCCGGTTGTTCAGGAGGATGAACCCGAACATAATTTGTCGCAGCAATTACTGAATACATGGGAGCTTTTGGACAAACCGGCTATCCTTTCTGGAAAGAAGGCGAAATCAATACTCGATAATATTTTTTCAAATGTAGATTTGTCTGGAAAGGTTAATGTTCTACCGGTTGACTCTATTCGCTTGGATTGCGGGGCGGAAATCGATCATTCCATAATGGCTGATGATGTCGCCTTGATGGTTTTGACATCCGGTAGCACCGGCAAATCGAAAGCCGTAATGCTTAATCACAGCAACCTGGTTACAAAATGTCAGGGCTGCATAAATACAAATAATCTAACCTCTGAAGATATTTCGCTTAATTGGATGCCATTAGATCATGTTGGCGGTCTGATTATGTTTCACCTTCGCGATATATACCTGGGATGTCAGCAGATATTGGTAATGCCCAATAATATCCTGCAAGACCCATTGTTGTGGTTGAAATTAATAGACCAGTATCGTGTTAGTACATCCTGGGCTCCTAATTTTGCTTTCGGACTTATTGTTGGTCTGCAAAATGAACTTATCAATTACTCCTTTGATTTGTCTTGTGTTCGCTGCCTGATCAATGGTGGTGAGGCCGTGGTTGCGAAAACAGTACGTCAATACCTGAAAATATTAAGCACATATAATATTTCCAGTGAGTGTATTCGCCCTGCCTATGGAATGTCTGAGACATCATCCGCCATCACTTATTCTCGTCGGTTCAATCTGGCGGATACCACTGACTTTGATGTTCATGTATCAGTTGGGGAGCCAATTGCTGGTGTTACACTGAGGATTGTCGATGATAATAATATTACCCTTCCGGAAGGTGAGATAGGGCGCTTGCATGTAAAAGGAGATACGATTACTGCAGGATATTATAATGCGCCCGATAAAACACAAGAAGCATTCACCAGTGACGGCTGGTTTATTACCGGGGACCTTGCTTTCCTTGCGGATGGGCAGTTAACCATCACAGGCAGGGAAAAAGAAATATTAATTATTAACGGAACCAATATTTCCAACCACCATGTCGAATCACCCATTGAGGATATCCCTGGTGTAAGAAAATCATTCACTGCAGCTTGCGCTCATCGCGAGCACGACGATGATACAGATAAATTGCTGATATTTTTCTCGCCAGAAACGGACGATGCAGAGACCAATCAAAAGCTCATTGACGAAATTCAAATGAGGTTGCAAAAACAACTCGGATTTTCTCCGGCATATGTTCTTCCCTTACCAGCGAACGACATTCCCAAAACGTCGTTGGGGAAAATCAAGCGAAAAACTCTTTTGGCCAACTTTATTGAGGGACACTATAACGCAGTTATAAGTAAATTTAATTTCCAGACTGAAAGTAGAAAAACTGTTCCCGATTGGTTCTATAAGGAGAGTTGGAAAAGAAAACCCATTGGAAGAAAACGCGATCTCAATGTTTATGAAGGAACTGTCATATTTCATGATTCCCAAGGGCTTGGGAAGAACATAGTAAATTTAGTAGATAATAATGCTTCTGGTAAAGTTATACAGGTTAGTCGTGGTGATTCTTATGCTAAAAAGCATGATGACCATTATCAAATTTCACCTCAAAGACAAGAAGACTACGAGAGCCTTTTTGACTCCATAAAGGGGTATGGTTTTAAAAGTATTAATATCTTGCATCTCTGGACTTATGACTCAGATCAACAGCTTTACTCCGAAAACAATATTAATGAATCGCTAACTTGCGGTTTGTACAGCCTGTTCTTTTTATCTAATATTATAAATCGTCACTTTAAACAGAACGAACACATTAAATTTACCGTGGTTTCGAGTTGCTCCCGGAATTTTGCAAAGGAAAATATAGATGCGGGGAAGGCAGCTATTCATGGGTTTATAAAAACCTTGTCCCAGGAAAGCACACGGATAAACTCCGCCCATATTGATTTTTCTGACAATAAGCACTACGAGAACCATGCCGAGATTATCCGTGACGAGATTAAACATGGTGCAGATGACGCTATCGTATATAGAAATGGAGTTAGATGGATTTCATGCCTGGAAAAAACCAAATTTCCTGCAAAAGCCAAAAATAATTTACCGGCTCTTAAAAAAGGAGGATTCTATATCCTTGTAGGAGGTTTGGGTGGGATAGGTCAATGCTTGGCAAAACTCTTACTTGAAAAATATTATGCTGATGTACTTATTCTGGGGCGGTCCCATGTTTTCCCCCAGACAAATGAACTTCCGGAAAAGGATAAGGGTAAAGCGGAAGCTCTAAAAAAACTCCAGCTATTGCCTGGAAATGTTAAATATCAAAGTCTTGATGTTGCAAACTTTCAGGAATTAAAAGGAGTAATTGATACGTCGAGTATCTTTTTTGGTAAGCCACTAAATGGAATTTTCAATCTATCGGGCCAATTTCATGAAAAACTCATTAATGAAGAAAGTTATGAAGGATTGAGAAATTCCCTGCACGCTAAAGTTTTTGGTGCTTTGGGAATTCATCACGCCTTGCAGGACCATCCGGATGTGTTTCTGGTTAATTTTTCCTCTATAAATGCTTATTTTGGCGGCTATGGTGTCGGGGCATATTCAGCTGCAAATAGCTTTATTGAGGGGTTAACCTCAAATGAAGTTGAAAGAGGAAGGCGCGCTTATTGCTTAAGTTGGAGCCTTTGGAAAAACATCGGAATGAGTGAAGAGATTCATAATAAAGAATTATCTTATAAGCGAGGTTATTGTGAGATATCCGCTGAAGATGGATTAAATTCCATGATGGCGATATTAAATCACAGTGTTGGAAGTCACATAATTGGTCTCGATGGCAATAAGAAATTTATCAAGAATAAGCTGAAATATTTTACCGAGCCAGATCAAGCTATTTCTTTCTATTACACCGGTGAAAAAGATATCGACTTTTCCCGGACTTCAAGAATCAATGATCTTTTTGGGAAATATATTGATGCCAATTTCATCAAGATAGAATCAATTCCGAAAAACGAAAATGGTGAAATTTCACGAGAAAGATTGATCGCTTATGCAGATACAAAACATCATACTGACTCACAAAACAATCGCCCCAGAAATGCGATAGAGGAAACATTGCTTGATATATGGAAAGTAGTGCTTTCCAATCAGGATATCAATATTAATGATAACTTTTTCCGGTTTGGCGGTGATTCC
>CAMLRJ010000379.1 GCA_946482345.1 uncultured Cellvibrio sp. | reverse complement strand
GAATATCAATTGCAAAATACTCAATATTGCCAAATAAATTGTTGTTGTCCTTATCGGCAGATTCACCTGTGTGTTTGCGTGCATAACAAACCGGTTTATTGCGGGACACCATAATCACTTCAAAACGGCCTTCGGCCAGTAAAGAATAACGATGATGTTTGAAATCATACAAACCTATGCCCTCAGGCGCGTTTAACACCATGAATCGGCTATCTTTGGTGAATGCATTGTCGTGAAAGTAAAGGGATTTGGAATTATCAGTTTTTGAAAGGCGAATAATTTTTTTATGACTGATGGGATCAATCCATTCTGTTGTAATATTATTGAGCGGCTTTTCCGTTTGTTCCGATAGCCCTTGAATATTTGCAAATACGTTTTTGCCTGGTATTAATAGCAAGCTGCTGATGGAAGAAATTAATAATTCCCGTCTGGTTATATTAATTCTTGTTTTCATAGGGGTTCCCCTGTGTGCAAGGATTATAGGTGAAGGATTCAACAGGTTACTTTTCCAATCCCCTTACATAATGAATTTCACCCAGGGTATTGGAAACATTTTCAAACATGACCGGATCAGCGTCGGTAGTTTCCAGTGTAACATTTTGAAAACTGAATCCGGTTGCGTGCGTAATTGCACCGGCAACAGATGTTTTTATCTGCATATTGCTGAAGTGCATATTTTTTATTGGAGCTTCGGCATAGGCTTGCATTAAAAAAGCGGCAGTGGCTTCAGCTTTGATATCGCTGATTTTAATATCAGCCAAATGCGGTAAACCTTTTTCTTTGGGTACAGGTGTAGCAAGAATTTTCCAATGTTCAGGAATATTTTTGATGCCGGGTGGAATGACCGGATAGGAATAAACAGGTAACCAGTTAAGATCAACACGCACGGCTGCTTCAGCATTTTTAATAGTCATATTGCGAATATTGATATTGGAAACAGTTCCGCCACGCACATGTGCCGATTTAAAAAACACACCGCTGTACACCGGGCCAATCACTTCCAGATTGGAGACATCAATATGACGAATACTGCCTGATGTTTCACTGCCAAAAGTAACACCCGCTTCAGCGTGGCGGATAATTGAATCGCGAATCACCACATGTTCGGTAGGGCGATTGACTCGCAAACCATCGGCATCACGCCCGGCTTTTAAACAGAGTGCATCATCATTTACATCAATATCGGCTTTTTCAATCAATACGTGATGCGACGAGTCCACATCAATGCCATCAGTTGACGGCCCTTTGCCATCGGAGTTATTGCGAATAATGACATTGGATACTTTTACATTGTCAGAATAAACAACTTGCAGCGTCCAGAAGCCTGCTCGCAATAAAAGTAAACCGCCACCCAATTCAATACGACTGGAATTATAAATTTGAATCAAACGCGGACGTTCAGCATCGTAATCGGCAGCCCAACGCAAACCCTTGCCTTCATAAGCATTTCGTTTATCCCAGAATGATTGCCAGAACACCATGCCATTGCCATCGATTATGCCTTCACCATAAATATGCACATCAGATTGTTCATACACATTTAATAAGGCGGATGGCCAAACAATTTCAATACCGGCAATACGTGTTTTTTGTCGTGGGTAGGATTCAATAGTTTGCTTGCCGATCAGGATGACATTTTTATCCAAACGTAACGCCATGTTGGATTTTAAAAACAGCGAACCTGTTAGATAAGTTCCGGGTTTTAATATCAGCGTCGCATTTTCTGCAGCGGCTGCATCAATCGCTTTTTGCAGTGCAGTGGTATCGTCATTAATGCCATCGCCTTTTGCGCCAAAGTTGTTGGCGATTATTTCGATGGGTTTGATATTTTTTGGAGAAGCTATGGAAAATGTTTTTTCAATATCAGTTTTTGCAAAAGAAGATGTGTGGGTCGTCATAGTTGAACTTACCGGTAAGTTAATGAATTCAGTGTTCAAGTTTTCAAGAATAGTTTGTTGGAATCTTCTGATTAAGTGTGAGGGTTTAATAACAGAAATTAATTTTGTGAGGAAAAAAGCTGCCGGAAAAATCCGGCAGCAAGAGCTACGAGGAAATCAAAACTTCGCGTTAACCCCCATGGTCAGCGTGCGACCAATACGGGTTTCAAACAGTGGGTCCTGACGTTTGCTGTCTATGTACAAGGTATTGCGTTCATCTGTCAGGTTTTGCATTTCCAATATCAACTTGATGTTATCACTCAGGTTGTAACTGGCTGATGCATCGACAAATAAACTGGAGTGGTTACCCAGCACGTCACTTTCATTGCCGCCGGAAGGAACAGAACGCAAGTAACCTGAGCGATAATTGCCGGTAGTGCGGAAGCTGAACAATTCGTTTTCATAATAAAGAGTGGCGCTGGCAGCATTTTTCGACAGACCAATCATGTCGTTATTGGTTGTCAGGGTTGGTATGCCACCGACGCTTTGCAGTACGTAATTGATATCCGAAGTTACGTGGGTGTAATTGGCCAATACACCAAAGTCCTGCCAGAAACCGGGCAGGAAAGTGAGTGGCAATTGCAGGTTTAATTCATAACCCTTGAGCATACCGCCAGGGGTATTGGTTGAGCGGTTTACAGTGAACAAGTCAGATGGGGTCGCTGCCGAGCCTTCGAGTAATGTGTTGGGCAGACCCAATTCGCTGTAGGGAACCAGGCTGGAAATTGACTGAATATAGGTGCTGATATCCTTCACAAAGTAGGCCACAGATAACAGCGCACTCTCATCAAAATACCACTCGAGTGCAGCGTCATAGGTCTCGGCATGTGTTGGATCAAGGAAGGGGTTACCGATGCTGGCTGTACGGGTAGTGGGATTCATGGAACCGCTTGGGATCAACAAGCCCAATTCAGGGCGTGACATAACCTCTGCATAAGCAAAACGTGCCTGCAAGTCCGGATTGATTTCCACCACAATATTGGTGGATGGCAACAATTCATCATAGTCACGCTTCACTTTGGCCGGGTTTGCCGTTGTAGGGTAGGTTGAACCCGTCGGATTGGCTGTGGGGATAAAACCCAGGCTGTGTTGTTTGGTTTCCAGATAACGCATGCCTATATCACCACGCACCGGAACAACTGTATTGTCGAAGTCGAACTCGAGCATCAGGTAACCACTATCAATCGATTCTTTTACACCGGGGGATTGCGCACCGCATTCAGCACCACACCAGACAAAATCACTAAAGCCGACGGCTTCCTTCCACTTTTCATGGTTAACACCCAGGAAATTGCCCATGGTTCCTGAACCCAGCTTGTCATTGACACCATTCACTACACGTGTGAAGTCAGCAACGGTTACCCCGGTTGGCAGATTACGGGTAGCTGTAAAGCTGGGCGCTATGATCAAGCTGTCAGTCTTGAAATCACTTTCGCGGCTTTGGGCGCCGAATTTAAGTTTGAGCTCTTCCATAAATTGCCAGCCAAAATTCACTTCCATGGTGGTGTTTTCGGTAGTGCGTTCAAATCGGCGCGTGTTCCAGTTGCCCAACACTGTGCCATCAGCCAAACCTGCAGCGTATTGGAAGTTGTCTGGATTGGTCAGATCAATACCATAACTAAGGATGGGCACATTGCCACGATTACGAAAATCTATTGCGAAGTTGTCAGTATCAATTGCATCCAGATTAACCGTCAGGCGCTCGGGGTTATCAAACACGGATTCGGAGCGACCCATTAATGCGTTGATCTCGAAGGCATCATTTAATTGATGGGTCAGGTTCAGATTGGTTTGTTGAAAGCTGGAAGTGAAACGATCAACCAGGCTTTCAGAGCGCAGATCGACGCCATCAAATAATCCATAAATAAGCGAGCCTTTGCCATCAACTTGCAGCTCCTTGATCGACATCATGGGTTGGCCATTATTGTTGGCATTGCGGGCCAGAGATAAGGCGTCTATGTAGTTATCGAGTCGAACTACGTCGTATTCGGAATACAAGTTATCGAGAGAAATATTGGTGCTGTCGTTAGGCTGCCATTCCAGTGTCAGAGTACCACCGGTACGGGTAGCATCTTGTTCGGAGTTCAGATAACGGGGAATGCGAGGCAGGAACACACCACCACCGGGAGTTACCCCGAGCGGTCCACCCAATCGGGACTGCAGCAATTCATAAGCCTCTATGCTGCCGGTACGTGGATTGTTGGTACTGCAGTTCAGGGCATCTGCGCCTTTGGCTGCATTGTTAGCTGGGTTTTGGGCTCCTGTATAACCTATGGGTGAACAGAAACCTCCATTGATATAGGCGGGCAGAATATTGACTGCTGAATATCCCACTTCACGAATGTTGCGATCCGAGTAAGCAAA
>CAMLRJ010000378.1 GCA_946482345.1 uncultured Cellvibrio sp. | reverse complement strand
GCGGTCAATACGTACGTACAGCAGATCTTTTGGATCAAATTCAAAATCCAGCCAAGAACCACGGTAAGGAATAATACGACCGGAAAAAAGCAACTTACCGGATGAATGAGTCTTACCCTTGTCGTGATCAAAAAATACACCTGGAGAGCGGTGTAGTTGGGACACGATAACACGCTCGGTACCGTTGATCACAAAAGTACCGTTATCAGTCATGAGTGGAATCTCACCCATGTAAACTTCTTGTTCTTTGATGTCTTTGATCGCTTTATTGGAAGACTCGCGATCATAAATAATCAGGCGCACTTTAACGCGCAAAGGCGCAGCATAAGTTGCACCGCGCAAAATACATTCATTAACGTCAAATACGGCTTTACCGAGACTATAACTGACGTACTCCAGTGCAGCATTACCGGAATAACTGACTATAGGAAATACGGAACGAAATGCAGCATGCAAACCAACATCTTCACGCTTGGTGAAAGCAGTGTCGGCTTGAGTAAATTTTCGATAAGAGTCCAACTGAATCGCCAAGAGGTAAGGTACGTCCATTACGTGAGGCAATTTACCGAAATCCTTACGGATGCGTTTTTTCTCAGTATATGAGTAAGCCATCTGAATTCCCCAGCTTGTTCGCGGATTTGTAAAACTTTTTGCGATTCGATCGCGGATCATTTAAAACAAATGATTTAAAACAACAAAAGGCTGGCGAGCCAATAGCTCACCAGCCTTGCGTTCAGTTGCCTGAACATCACTAATACAAGTTAATTATTTAACTTCTACAACAGCACCAGCTTCTTCCAGCTTGGCTTTTGCTGCAGCAGCATCAGCTTTGGAAACAGCTTCTTTAACCGCTTTTGGAGCAGCTTCAACCAGATCTTTAGCTTCTTTCAAGCCCAATCCAGTCAATTCACGCACTGCTTTAATGACGTTTACTTTCTTATCGCCTACAGATGAAAGAATTACGGAGAATTCGGTTTGCTCTTCAACAACAGCAGCTGGCCCCGAAGGAGCAGCAACAGTAGCAGCAGCAGCGCTAACACCAAATTTTTCTTCCATTGCAGAAATCAATTCAACAACGTCTTTTACAGACATTTCTGCGATGGCGTTGATGATATCTTCTTTAGTCAGAGACATGTCTCAATTCCTATACTTGGGAGCCAAAGGCTCATTAATTACTTAAGCAACCTGATCAGGCAGCTTGTGTTTCTTTTTGGTCACGAATAGCGGCAATGGTACGAACCAGTTTGCCAGCAGCAGCTTCTTTCATCACACTCATCAAGCGAGCGATAGCTTCGTCATAAGTCGGCAAGGTTGCCAACATAGCGATGCTTACCACTTCACCCTCAAACGCGGCAGCTTTTACTTCGAACTTTTCATTTTCTTTAGCGAAATCCTGAAGGATACGCGCACCAGCACCGGGATGCTGAGTAGAGAATGCAATCAAAGTTGGACCTACAAATTTGTCAGCGAGACATTCATAGGCAGTGCCTTGTACAGCACGACGAGCAAGGGTGTTACGAACGACTTTTACCCAGACGCCCGCATCACGTGCTTGCTTGCGAAGAGAGGTCATTTTTCCAACTGTGACACCGCGAGAGTCGGCGACTACAGCAGATAATGCGCTCTTGGCAGCTTCGTGGACCTCAGCGACTATCGCTTTTTTACCTTCGAGTCCTAATGCCACGGGATTTCTCCTGCTTGGACAGATTTATCTGTCGTTACTTTCAACCTCATCAACTGAAGCCCAATCAGAACTTCAACCTAGAGGCATTATTCGGTGATGTCTTTCAGTAAAACTGAAGTGGGTCACCATCTGCGTAGGCTATTTGCACAATTAAGACTTGTTGCCAAGTCACCTACGGTCTTTGACGGCCCGCCCCATCATGAGTAAACCTGTGATGAAGACGAACCCCAAAGTTCTTTGCTTCGGCTTAGACAGCCAGAGAAGCTTGATCGATTACCAACCCCGGACCCATAGTGGTGCTCAAGGAAATTTTCTTGAGATACACACCTTTGGCGGTTGATGGCTTGGCTTTTTTCAAATCAGAAACCAGTGCTTCCAGGTTTTCTTTGAGTGCGACAACATCAAATGAAATTTTGCCGATACCGCCATGAACAATACCGCCCTTTTCCGCACGATAACGAACTTGACCTGCTTTGGCATTTTTCACTGCAGTTACAACATCAGGAGTCACTGTGCCGGTTTTGGGGTTAGGCATCAGCCCGCGAGGACCGAGCACTTGACCCAGTTGCCCCACAACGCGCATGGCGTCTGGACTGGCAATAACCACGTCAAAATCCATTTTTCCAGCCTTAACTTCGGCAGCAAGCTCATCCATACCCACAAATTCAGCGCCGGCGGCTTTAGCGGCTTCAGCATTAGCACCTTGAGTAAATACAGCTACGCGAACCGACTTGCCATTACCATGAGGCAATGTTGTCGCACCACGTACTGACTGATCAGATTTGCGAGGATCAATACCCAAATTGATTGATACATCAACAGTCTCGGAAAATTTGACGGTTGACAGCTCCTTCAAAAGAGAAACCGCTTCTTCAATCGAATATTGTTTGCCAGATTCGATTTTTGCGCTCATAGCGCGTTGACGCTTGGTAAGTTTAGCCATGTGATTAACCCTCCACCTCTAAACCCATTGAACGAGCAGAACCGGCAATGGTACGAACAGCCGCATCCATATTAGCCGCAGTCAAATCAACCATTTTGGTTGTAGCAATAGCTTCCAGTTGGGCGCGAGTCACTTTACCCACTTTAGTGGTATTAGGACGACCGCTACCGCTCGTAATACCAGCAGCTTTTTTCAACAAGAAAGAAGCCGGTGGTGTTTTCATTACAAAGGTAAAACTGCGATCACTATACACGCTGATGATTACTGGTACAGGAGCACCAACTTCCAAACCCTGAGTTTGGGCATTGAACGCTTTACAGAATTCCATGATGTTCACACCATGCTGACCCAATGCAGGACCAACTGGTGGACTTGGATTGGCCTTGCCAGCTGCTACTTGCAACTTAACATAGGCGGTTACTTTCTTTGCCATTTTCACTCCCCCATTTGGGTTATAACGCCTCGGATTACTTTAGGCAAAGCAATCGTCTTTGGCTCCCCCGATCCGGCAAATACGCCGGAACATAAAAGCCCACTTCACCGAAATGAAGTGGGCACCTAAAAACTCTGATCAGGTTTTCTCGACCTGACCAAACTCCAACTCTACAGGCGTAGAGCGACCAAAAATCAACACCGCTACTCGCAGTTTATTTTTGTCGTAGTTGACTTCTTCTACTACGCCATTGAAATCATTGAAAGGACCATCAATAACGCGAACCATTTCGCCAGGCTCGAATATAGTTTTAGGTCTTGGTTTTTCCATCGAGTCATCAACACGACGTAAAATGGCTTCAGCCTCTTTTTCAGTAATGGGCGCAGGCTGATCAGCCTTGCCACCAATAAAACCCATCACTCGAGGCGTATCTTTCACCAAATGCCAAGTATCGTCATTCAATTCCATCTGTACCAAAACATAACCCGGGAAAAATTTGCGCTCACTTTTGCGCTTCTGTCCGCCACGCATTTCCACTACTTCTTCAGTGGGAACCAGAATGTCACCAAAGCTCTCTTCCATCCCATGAAGAGCCACACGCTCTTTCAAAGAAGAGGCGACTTTCTTTTCGTAACCGGAATAGGCATGCACTACATACCAACGCTTAGCCATGAGCACCTACCCAATAATTAAAGAAGCAAGGAATCTGAATATTGCATCCAGAATGCCGAGGATAATTGCGGTTACAGCTACCACACCAAGCACCAGAAGTGTTGTCTGATTAATTTCCTGACGAGTAGGAAATACCACCTTGCGCCACTCACCCAATGCCCCGCGAACCAATTCAAGAACAGCAGCACCCTTGGCAGTATTAATCGCAACCACTACGGCAACCGCTCCAAGCAACAACAATGCGAGAACGCGATACAAAACAGCCTGGTCAGAATAATGAGAGTTACCATAAACACCCGCAGCTACCAAAAGAGCAACCAAAGCCCACTTGATAGAATCGAGACGATAAACTTTTTCTTCAGTAACAGTACTCATTTACGAACCCTTTTTAACTGGCAGGCCAGGAGGGACTCGAACCCCCAACACCCGGTTTTGGAGACCGGTGCTCTACCAATTGAACTACTGGCCTAAAAAATTAACTGATGGCAGAACATCGCCATCAGTTATTGACCCTTAATCACTTAAGGATTTTAGCAACAACACCGGCACCGACAGTACGACCACCCTCAC
>CAMLRJ010000377.1 GCA_946482345.1 uncultured Cellvibrio sp. | reverse complement strand
TTGCAGGGTGACATCCAGAAAACGTTCGCAAACACCATTGAGTTTATTGAACATACTCAAACCTTCCTGGGGTGTGCGTGTCATGTTGGCCACTACGCGAAAGCGTTGCATGCCATATTCTGTATTGAGTAGTTTGATCAGCGCATAGGCATCGGTGATTGATGAAGGTTCGTCACAAACCACCACTATCACTTCGTTGGCAGCACGCACAAAACTCACGACTGTGTCGGAAATACCTGCGGCAGTATCAATGACCAGTACATCGACTTGATCCGATAATTCATTGAATGCATTAATCAACCCGGCGTGTTCACTTGAACTTAACTCGGCCATACGTTGCACGCCGGATGAAGCAGGCACTATGCGTAAACCGCCGGGACCTGTGACCAGAACATCACGCAGACTGTGAGTGCCAGCCAGAACATCGGCCAGAGTATTCGTCGCTTTAATTCCCAGGAGTACATCGACATTGGCCAATCCAAGATCCGCATCCAACAGCACAACACGACGGCGCAGTTCGGCAAGTGCAATACTGAGATTCACTGCAATATTGCTTTTACCTACACCGCCTTTACCTCCGGAAACGGCTATCACCTGAACGGGACGCATTTGACTCATCGTCTGTTAACTCCATTTTCGAAAACGCAAAAATTAATGTGAACTGAGTATAGATACGGAATTGGTTTTCAACAAAGACACCGCTTTGGCAACCAGTTGGTGTGCTTTGGCGACTTCGATATGTTTGGGAATATCCTGACCATCAGTGGTATACGCCACAGGCAAACCTGATTGCATCACCACCCCCATTGCCTCACCCAGGCTGGCCGTTTCATCCAGTTTGGTCAGCACACAGCCTTGTAAATTTGCCACACCGTAAGCATGAACAGACGCCTTGAGCATTTGCGCCTGACTGTTGGATGACATCACCAGATAGGTTTTTATTTGACGCAACATAGCGAGTGATTCCAGTTGCATTTTTAATTGCGGATCGCCATGACGGAAACCAGCGGTATCAATCAAAATAAGCGAGCAATGGCGCAGACTTTTTAACAAACCATCCAGGGATTGACTCTCATTCACTACCCGCACGGGCACTCGTAAAATTCGCGCCAGTGAACGCAATTGATCATGCGCCGCGATGCGATAAGTATCGGTGGTGATCAGGGCAACTTTATCAGCGCCATGTTGCAACACATAACGGGCCGCCAATTTTCCGATGGTCGTGGTTTTGCCTGCACCGGTTGGCCCGACAAACGCAAACACACCGCCTTGATCAACAATATCGCGCCCCTGAATCGGTAATTGATGCGCAAGATTCGCCAGCGCATCCGGCCAGGCTTCATTGACTGTTTTATGCTTGCGCACTTTTTCGGAAATTTTGCCAATAACGTCCTGAGGCAAACCCAATCGTTCCAGACGACGCACAATACTGTTCAGTACAGGTGAATCCGATTTTGGGGTAGTGATTCCGGTTAATCGATCAAGCTGTTGTTCCAGCAAAAATCGCATATCGGCAATATCGGCTTGAAGCTCGGCAATTTGTGCAGAATTGTTTTCGGAAAAATCCAGGGATTTATCATCAATTAGCGGATAACGTTCAGCGGCACTTGCCCCCCTCCTAGCCTCCCCCTTGCCAGGGGGAGGAACAATTCCCTCCCCTGGCAAGGGGAGGGTTAGGGTGGGGTCAAGTGAACGACGCGGAATACCCGCATTCACCTTCATATTCTTACCCACCATCAATTCTTTGGCAGATTCTTCCGCCTTTTTTGTCATCACCATTTTTTGGCGTGCACGCTCAATTTCTTCCGCCAATTCCTTGCCACTTTTTCCGGCATTGGGATGATTGGGCAGCTTGGTTAACACGGGGGTTCTTGCATCTGGAGCCAGTGGTTTAGCCAAACCGCCAGCAAACTGACCATCACTTAAGAGTGGTGCTGCTGAAGCAGAATTAAGACGACCAAAGGGTTGATTCTGTAATTGCGCCAACTCGGAATCCGATCCCAAAGTTGTCAACAACTCAACCCCCTCGGGAACACGATTACTGGACAGAATAATCGCATCAGGCCCCAAGTCCTGACGAACCATTTCCAGCGCACGACGCATATCAGCGGCGATAAATCGTTTAACTTGCATGATGGACTCCTCGGTTAATTCGTTTGTTTCACTGACTCCCTCTATACCTCGCACCCCCTCCTAACCTCCCCCTCCACAAGGGGGAGGGACTCGACTCCCTGCTTGCTACAGAGTGAACTCTGTCCCCTCCCCTTACGAAGGGGAGGGTTAGGGTGGGGTTTGTTTTATCCCCCCACAGACGCATCAATACTGATTTGCTTGTTG
The DNA here is from genome assembly GCA_946482345.1 of uncultured Cellvibrio sp. The sequence continues at coordinate 1,986 of CAMLRJ010000377.1, read as the reverse complement.
TCCGGTATTTCTGTGTAAGCCAGAACTTTCATATCCGGTACCGAATGACGAACAAAACGCGCCAGCATAAATCTCAAAGGAGCGGCGACTAAAAGCACCAGTGGTTTACCCGCCATTTCCTGTTTTTCGGCGGCGTTAATCAGTGACTGTTGCAACCGCTCGGCCAAACCGGGTTCGATGAACGCACTGTCATCCGCGCCAGCTTTTTGTGCCTGTTGAACGCTATTCAGCAATAACTGTTCCAGTGAAGGCTCCAGACTGATGACAGGTATATTTTGTCCTTTGCCAACAATGGCTTGCACGATTTGTCGGCTCAAAGCCACACGCGCCAGAGAGGTCAATGCGACGGGATCCTGACTACGGGAATTATTACCCGTCAAAGCTTCCGCAATTGAACGTATGTCGCGAATAGGCACTCTTTCCCTGAGCAGGTTTTGCAACACTTTGTGGAATATATTCAGGCTCAAGGTTCCCGGAACCAGCTCCTCAACCAGTTTGGGTGATGATTTGGCCAGCATATCCAGTAACTTCTGTACATCTTCATGCCCCAATAATTCATGGGTATGTTCCTGCAGTATCTGATTCAAATGGGTCGCTACGACTGTACTGGCATCCACCACCGTGTATCCCAGAGTCTGTGCTTGTTCTTTGAGGTTGGCATTGATCCAGATGGCATCCAGCCCAAATGCAGGATCTTTGGTTTTCACACCTTCCAGATTTCCAAAGACCTGGCCAGGATTAATCGCCAATTCCTTGTCGGGGTAAACATCGGCTTCTGCCACAGCGACTCCCATCAAACTGATTCTGTAACCTGTCGGCATCAGATCCAGATTGTCGCGAATATGCACGGAGGGGATCAGGAAACCCATGTCTTGCGATAACTTTTTGCGCACACCTTTAATACGCCCAAGCAGCTCCCCACCCTGATTTTTATCAACCATAGGAATCAAGCGATAACCCACTTCAAGGCCAATCACATCAACAGGCTGGACATCATCCCAACTGAGTTCGCTGGCAGGTTCAGGGCTGGCCGAAGGTAAAGCAGGTGGTGTACGCGGTGGCGATATAGTGGTTGAACCCATTGGCGGAGCAAAGTCAGCCATGCCACTTCCCGCTGGGATATATTGGCTTTGCTCAACCACTTCTGGTTGTTGTTGTTTCCAGAAAATGTAGTAAGCCAAAGCAGCACAAATTGTCCCCAGACTCAGGAAAGCCACATGAGGCATACCAGGAATAATCCCTATAATTAACATGATGATAGAGGCGATAGCTAAAGCTTTGGGCGAGGTAAACATCTGGTTTACCATCTGCGCACCCATATCCTGGGATGTATTGACACGAGTGACCAGAATAGCGGAAGCGACTGACAACAGAAGTGAAGGGATCTGCGCAACCAAGCCATCACCGATGGTCAGCAAGGTGTACTTTTCCATGGCATCCGAAAATTCCAGATTGTGCTGGATCATCCCTATACCCAAACCACCGAATACATTGATAAACATAATCATGATGCCCGCAACCGCATCACCGCGAACAAACTTGCTGGCACCATCCATAGAGCCATAAAAGTCTGCTTCAGCGGCGACTTCCTTACGGCGTGCGCGGGCTGTGTCCTGGTCGATCAGGCCAGCGTTCAAGTCGGCATCAATCGCCATTTGTTTACCCGGCATGGCATCCAGAGTAAAACGCGCGCTCACTTCCGAAATGCGTCCGGCACCCTTGGTCACCACAACAAAATTGATGATCATCAAAATCACAAACACCACCACACCTACCGCGTAATTACCGCCGATTACCACATGACCAAAGGCTTCAACGACTTTACCGGCAGCATCTCCTCCCTCATGCCCTTCCAATAAAATGACGCGTGTAGAGGCCACGTTCAAACCCAGACGCAACAAGGTAGCTATCAACAAAATAGTGGGGAAAGCAGCAAAATCCAGTGGTCGTAATGCATAAACGCTGACCAGCAATACCACCAGTGAC
>CAMLRJ010000376.1 GCA_946482345.1 uncultured Cellvibrio sp. | reverse complement strand
TTGACCATCTTAAATCCCTCCCCCGCCTCCCTTTTTCAAAGGGAGGAGCCAATTCCCTTTGCAAGGGAATTGATAGGCATAAAAAAGGCAGTCTTTCGACTGCCTTTCCAAATCCACTCACAACTTATTCGGCATAAACCGGAAATTGCTTACAAAGAACCGATACTTTTGCTTTCACATCAGCAATCACTGCATCAGCGTTACCTTTTTCCAAGGCATCAAAAATATCGCAGATCCAGTTAGTCAATTGCTTGCACTCGACTTCTTTGAAACCGCGAGTGGTAATGGCTGGAGTACCCACACGAATACCGGATGTCACGAAAGGTGAACGAGGGTCGTTAGGTACTGCGTTTTTGTTGACGGTGATGTGTGCGTTGCCCAGTGCTTCATCGGCATCTTTACCACTGTAAGGCTTGCCAATCAGGTCAACCAGCATCAAATGGTTTTCAGTTCCGCCCGATACGATTTTGATTCCGCGCTCAATAAAAGTTGCCGCCATCACTTTGGCATTCTTCACCACTTGTTGTTGATAGGTTTTATATTCAGGCGTCATGGCTTCTTTAAAGCTGACGGCTTTGGCGGCAATCACATGCATTAACGGGCCGCCTTGACCACCGGGGAATACAGCTGAATTTAATTTCTTTTCAATTTCTTCATTGGCTTTGGCGAGGATGATTCCACCACGCGGGCCGCGCAATGTTTTGTGGGTGGTTGATGTGGTCACATCAGCAATTTTTACCGGGTTGGGATACAAACCTGCTGCTACCAGACCGGCAACATGCGCCATATCCACCATCAAATAAGCACCGACTTTATCGGCTATATCACGGAAGCGCTGCCAATCCAACACTTGAGAATAGGCGGAAAAACCGGCAACTATCATTTTGGGTTTATGTTCCAGAGCCAGACGTTCAATTTCTTCGTAATCCACCAAACCGGTTTCAGGGTTTAAGCCGTATTGCACGGCGTTATAAATCTTGCCAGAGAAGTTCACCTTGGCACCGTGAGTCAAGTGACCACCGTGAGCCAAACTCATACCCAATACTGTATCGCCCGGTGCGCAGAGTGCTGCATAAACTGCAGTGTTAGCTTGTGAACCCGAGTGAGGTTGAACGTTGGCGTAATCCGCACCAAACAATTCTTTCGCACGAGCAATCGCCAAAGCTTCTGACAGGTCAACATATTCACAACCACCGTAGTAACGCTTGCCCGGGTAACCCTCGGCATACTTGTTGGTCAACTTGGTGCCCTGTGCTGCCATCACCATTGGACTGGTGTAGTTTTCAGAGGCGATCAGTTCGATATGCTCTTCCTGACGACGACCTTCGTTTTGAATGGACGCCCAGATTTCGGGATCAAATGACGCAATAGTTTGGTTTTTATCAAACATAGACAAATCCTGAGTTGACCAGCGCAGTGGCTGAAGAGAGTTAATAGGAAGATGGAAAATTTGAGCGCGCATTGTACATCAAGCCTCCAAAGCCATGCCACGCAAAAGATTCATGCTGAAGATGCCTGAAATTCATATACCTCATTCCTGCATTTCATTTGACCCTGAAAAACAAATCCCCTAGCCTGCCGCATCTTTCTCTTTTCTCTTTTCAAGCTTTCACATGTCAGACACAGCACAAAAGTTCACCGGCAGTTATCAATTTGGCGTTATCTGTGTACTTCTAGGCACATTCTTTTTTGCCTGCAAAGGTATCTTTATCAAACTGGCTTATGCCCACGGCATTACTGCTTCGCCGTTGCTGATGCTGCGCATGTTATTCGCTTTGCCTTTTTATTTGGCTATGGCTTTCTGGTTGCACAAACAATCACAACTGGCACTCAATAAAAAAGATCTTTTACAGATTATGGGATTGGGATTAATTGGCTATTACGTTTCGAGCCTGCTGGATTTTTGGGGACTGGAATTTATTTCGGCCGGACTGGAAAGACTGACACTTTATATCTACCCCACCATTGTTATGTTAATGATGGCATTTTGGAAAAAGAAAATTATTTCACGTCGGGAAAAAATTGCATTGGCAATCGCCTATGCCGGAATGATTTTTGTTTTTGTTCATGAGTTGCAATTTCATCAAACTTTATCCAATACACTAAAAGGCGGATTACTGGTTTTCACCAGCGCCATCACTTATGCATTTTTTGTGGTAATGACCAGTGAAAAGGTCAGGCAAACAGGATCACTGACGTTCACCACCTACTGTATGTTGTCCGCATCTGCCGGTGTAATACTGCACAATTTATTAGTGACAGATTTACATCAACTTCAACAACCCACAGAAGTCTATTGGCTGGCATTAGCACTAGCAATTTTTTCGACTGTGATTCCTTCATTTCTGATGAACAAGGGCATAAGTTCGATTGGAGCAAGCAAAGCAGCCATTATGGGCAGTATCGGGCCGGTGGTTACATTATTTCTGGGCGCATGGTTTTTAAGCGAAACCATTGGCCCTGTGCAATTGATTGGTGCTGCACTGGTTATTGGTGGCGTGAGTCTGGCAGGGAAAAAATAAATTGGGCGACTTTGATAGTCGCCCGGAAAAATTACATCAATTGTTTTTGCAAACGACCAGCCCAGGCTGTAAATGCCAGTCGCACTTGTTGATTAAACGTAACCCGATTATTTTCTTCCCATACTTTTCCCAAATCGCGTTGATCGGAAATCAAACCCAACACCTTGCCGCTGCTGGCATCACTCAATTCAAAATTAATTGTCATGGTGCCCACACCTTCGCTATAGACTTTGGTAATAACAGGACGCCCCTTGAAATCGTCTTTACTGCCCAGCGGTGCTATTTCTTTTAATACTGCTTTCACTCTCAAGGTTTTCCCGGAAGCCTGATCAACTTGTGTGAGGCCTGATTTATCCAGCCATTCTTTTTTCATCGCCTGGGCATATTTTTCCTGATAAAAATTTCGATCCTGATCATTCAATTCCCAGGGAGTATCACTGACAAAACCAAGATTCGACGGTTTGCGGATTTTTACAGCAGACATATCCAGGGGTTCAAGTATGACTTGTTTGTAATCGGCAAATTCAACTTTATCTGCAACAAAAACTGCATCCAGAGTTGAGGAATGAACTTCCGTTAACCCCAGAGGCTCTGCTTCTTTTGCCAAATTTTTTTCATGTGATTTTGTGATAGAACAGGCAGTAACCAGCATCAGGCTACCGACCAAAATCAAGACTGACTTTCTCATGACCTAACCCCCGTAATTAAGTAACCAACTCAGTTTGAACCTAAACAAAATCTTAAGTTGCAGAAATTTGAGCTAATCTTGTAAAAAAATGTACCTTAACGACTTGCTTTTGAAGTACGAAAACTTTCATCAATAAGTTGCAAATTTTTTAACATTATTTGTTAGCACGATTTGCAATTAATTCGTTCACTACTGCCGGATCAGCCAGTGTCGAGGTGTCACCCAAAGAATCCAATTCATTCGCGGCAATTTTGCGCAGAATGCGACGCATAATTTTTCCGGAACGGGTTTTGGGTAGTCCCGGTGCCCATTGGATGATATCGGGCTTGGCAATTGCGCCTATTTCTTTGACGCAGAGTGCAATCAATTCTTTTTTCAAATTATCACTGGGTTGCTCACCTGACATCAAAGTGACGTAGGCATAAATGCCCTGCCCTTTAATATCGTGCGGATAACCAACGACTGCTGCTTCTGTGACTTTTTCGTGCAACACCAACGCGCTTTCGACTTCGGCTGTACCCATGCGATGGCCGGACACATTCAATACATCGTCAACACGACCGGTAATCCAATAATAACCATCGGCATCACGACGTGCGCCGTCGCCAGTAAAATAATAGCCAAGATAAGTTGAATAATAAGTATCAATGCAGCGTTGGTGATCACCAAAGACTGTGCGAATTTGGCTTGGCCATGCCGCTTTAATACAAAGATTGCCTTCACCTGCACCAACAATTTCTTTGCCTTCTGCATCAACCAATACAGGTTGCACACCAAAAAATGGCAGCGTTGCAGAACCGGGTTTTAAATCAATTGCACCGGGCAACGGCGTTAACATGTGCGCACCGGTTTCGGTTTGCCACCAGGTATCCATAATCGGGCAGCGGCTATCACCCACCACTTTGTAGTACCACTCCCAAGCCTCAGGATTAATCGGCTCACCCACACTGCCTAAAATTCGCAAACTGTTGCGGGAAGTTCGCTTCACAAAATCATCGCCCAAACCCATCAATGCGCGAATTGCAGTGGGTGCGGTGTAGAAAATATTGACGCCGTGTTTATCGATTACTTGCCAGCAACGCGACGCATCAGGATAAGTCGGCACACCTTCAAACATCA
>CAMLRJ010000375.1 GCA_946482345.1 uncultured Cellvibrio sp. | reverse complement strand
ATAACGATATTCGCGATTATCCTGATCACTTTTTATCGGTTGCAGATTAATTGCGGGTAAGGCTGAGTCAGTATTGCCCATCAAACTCGCCAGATCATTATTGATTTTTTCAACAAAAGAATCTTGCGTTTTTAATATAGAATTTTCTGTCGGCAATGAAGATGCAACTGAAGACTGTGCATATGCAAATTGATGTAACGAAAGGATAAAACTTATCAGCAAACAGAAATACAACTTGAAACTCATAAATTCACCACCGACTCAAGCTTTTATCAGCCAATGAATGTAGATTCCCTGTTCTTCCTGTTGATTAATTAATTTATTTCCACTGATTTCAGCAAACGCCTTGAAATCACGCACTGATCCCCGATCAGTCGCCAATACTTTCAACACCTGGCCTGATACCAAGCGTCGCAATTCCTGTTTGGCCTTGAGCAAAGGCAAAGGACAAGCCAATCCCCGAGCATCCAACTCGATTACCGGATTATTGTGTTCAACCAGATTGGAATCAGGATGATGCATAAGGTTAAGGCTCAGTATGAATATCCGAATTGAACGGAATTATTCATTAATGGTCTAGATGCCGATCAAGGCAAATATGCTGTTTTTACAGAGGTGCATAACCTAGTCTTTACGCTCCAAAAAGGCTAGAGTTAGCGGACATTTTTTTGACTTTTTTTGCAAATACTCAGGTTATTTTTCAGGTGTCTATGATTCAAATGCCTTTTGCTCAATTTTCCTTCAGTCGTATCAGTGCAAAAGGCATATGCCTGGCATTCGCGATCTTATTGATCAGCTGTAATGTTCAGGCAGAAGTTGATTTACCTACACTCGGGGACACCAGCTCTACCACTATATCCCCGGAACAGGAAAAACGTCTGGGGGAGCAATGGCTCAGAGCTTTCCGGGCGCAAGTGCCTACCTCATCCGACCCACTGGTGATCAATTATCTGGAAACCCTGATCAACCGCCTTTTACCCTACAGCCAACTGGAAACCAAAAAGGTTCAGCTGGTGGTGGTCGATAACAAATCGCTTAACGCCTTCGCCGTTCCCGGTGGAGTGATGGGTGTTAATACCGGCCTGCTGCAATACGCCAAAAGTGAAAACCAACTGGCAACGGTTATCAGCCATGAATTGGGCCACTTGAGCCAACGCCACTATGCACGGCAGTTGGAGCAACAAAAGAAAATGATGATACCCATGCTGGCAGGCATACTCGCAGGGCTTGCGCTGGCAGCCAACAGCGATGGTGATGGCGGCATAGCAGCGATTATGGCAACCCAGGCCGCAGCCCAATCCGCACAATTGAGCTTCAGCCGTCAAAACGAGCAGGAAGCCGACAGGATAGGTTTTGACACCATGGTCAAAGCCGGCCTTGACCCCTATGCCGCTGCCGATATGTTTGAAGAAATGATGGCCGCCAGCCGATTCAGCCGTCGTCCTCCCGAATATTTACTCACCCACCCGGTTACCGAAAGCCGTGTGGCCGATGCCCGCAACCGCGCCATGCAATACCCGGAAAAAAGACAACAAGACAATATCGAATACCAACTGATGCGCACTCGCGTCAGAGTTGATCAACAGGAAACGCCACAAATTGCCGTCAAAATGTTTAAAAGTGAATTGGACAAAGAAACCGATTCCCCTGAGGCCAGCCGTTATGGTTTGACGCTGGCCTTAACCAAAGCAGGACAATTTGACGCAGCACGCGAAGCGATAAAACCGTTGCTGGCAAAAGACCCCACACGCATCACCTACCAAATCATGCGTTCAGATATTGAAGTGTCCGCCGAACGCTTCAAAGAAGGTTTGAATATTCTTGAACAACAATTACAAACACATCCCGATAGTTATCCTTTGATCATTCGCAAATCCGAAGCTTTGATGAAATCCGGACTTTACAAAGAAGCCGCCGCCATACTCGAACCTTACTCACGTAAACGCGCAAACGATGATTATGTTTGGTATTTGTTGGCAGAAGTGAACGGACTTGCCGGTAATATTTTGGGAGTACATGAAGCACGTGCGGAATATTTTATTTTGAACGGTGTTTACGACCGCGCCGCGATTCAACTACGCAATGCGCTGAAGCACACCCAGGGCAATCAATACAAAACCGCATTGGTAGAAGAAAGATTGAAATATGTTGAAGAACAAATGTTGGGACGTCAGTTTTAATAATCAGTGATTTTTTGCTGAAGCCTTCGGCATTTTCCCCACCAATAATTGTGGATCAACACGCTCGGTAAACCAGTTCATCGCCCAATGCAAATGAGGCCCGGATGCACGCCCGGTTTTACCGACCAACGCAATCTTTTCTCCTTGTTTGATCAGCTCACCTTCCTTCACCAAAATTTTACTTAAATGAATAAATGTTGAAGACAAACCTTGCCCGTGATCAAGAATCAAAGTACCACCAGACAAAAACATATCGTGATGCACCAATGTGACTTTTCCACCTGCCGGTGCATAAACCGGAGTGCCAACAGGCATCGCAATATCAACACCAAAATGCGGATTGCCCGGAATATTGTTATACACACGCTGACTACCGTAAACACCGCTGACCGGACCAATCACCGGCCATTTAAAATCTTCCATAAAATGGGATAAATTCAAATCCCCCTTACGCGCCTTACCAACCAACGCCGCTTCGCGTGCAATACGCTCTTGCTGTTCTTTTGAAGGCTCAACCGTCGCTTGCGGAACACCATTCACTCGCTGGATGTTGTATTGTCTTTTTCTAACAACAAAATGATGCTCTTGCGGTTGATTATTTTTATAAACAATCAAAATCAATTTCGCAGGCGCATCGCGGCCTATACCAAAAACAAATTCATTTTTCTCATTGAGACTCAACCAACGCTGGTTGAATTTTATTTTCTCACCCGATTCAACCTTGCCGCGAATAATCGCACCTTGTTGGAAATCACCTTTGATCTCCAACGCGAGAGCCTGGGCTGCAACAGTCAGCAATAGAATGATTTGATAGATTTTATGCATTGGATTTTCCATTAAAAGGGGTCAGAGCGGTCAGAGGACCCCTTTAATTTAGACACCAATCCTCTACAACGAGCCCGTTTTCAATCCGAGAAAATATTTGGTCATGGGTTACAAGAGTAGATTGGGTGGCGACAGCGTGCGCAGCTATCATCATGTCGAGAGCACTTACTGCTATCCCCTTGGCACTACAAGCTGCTCGCAAGCTGCCATAGACAATTGCGGCTTCTTCATCCCAGGATAGGATATCAACACGATGTAAAAATTCCTCTACAACCTTAGCAAGTGATGCAGGATGTTTCTTATGAGCAATACCATAAAGCAGTTCACCTTGAGTTACAGCGGAAATAACGATACTGCTCATGGGTTTCATTTCCAGCTTTTTGCGCACCTCTGGTGGATAGCCTTTGATGATGTAGCTGACCATATTGGTGTCTAACATATATCGAATCAAAACAAGTTCCTTTCTTCATTCGGTAACTGCTCACGATCAAGCATAAAATCAGTTGGAATTTCAGCTTGGTCAGCCAGTTCAAAAAAGTCTGACCAAGTGCTTGGCTTGGGAGACAGGATTACCTCACCTGTGAGTGGGTTACGTCGAATGAATACCTCTCCGCCCTGAAAACGAAACTCTTTTGGGAGACGGACAGCCTGACTGCGACCTGTAGTGAATAATTTAGCGGTTGTTGACATACCGATTACCTCGCATAAACCAGTTGTTTAAGGATATGCTACATCATGATATGTATCAATGATAGCTATTTTTCGCACAGAAAAGGGGTCAGAGCCCTTTATTCGCTTCCACCACAACCTTAAACGGCCGACCACGCTTGGCCTGCCCTACTTTTAAGCCTAATTTCGCTTCAACTTTTTGTTTAAACTGATCATTACCCAAAGGTGTCCCTGTTTGCAAGGATGATCGAATATCGCTTAATTCTTTTACATCAACATGCGCTTTAAATAATTCTTTATAGACATCGCAACGCTTCTCCGTACTGCGTCCCAACGCCAAATAAATTGCGTGCGGCTTAATTAATTCATCCTCTTTTCCCTGAGCATTTGCACGATAACTACTCCATCGATAATGCGCCGGTGAACGCACCATATCCGCCCGCACAGGATTCAATTCAATGTAGCGCATGCAAGTTAATAAATATTGTTCATCCTGAACCAAACTGGCTTTGTATCGCCCTTCCCAAATTGAACCCGATGTTCCATAAGTGTGATTGATGTAAGGAACATAATGACGCCCGACATATTGCATCATGCGTGTGATGCTGTCGGTTTCGCGTGGTGTGGCAAGAATATGAATGTGATTGGTCATTAATACGTAAGCA
>CAMLRJ010000374.1 GCA_946482345.1 uncultured Cellvibrio sp. | reverse complement strand
GGCGCGAAACCCTTACGACAAACTGGGACATTTTTTTCAAGGTTTTGCGCCAGCGTTAATTGCACGGGAGATTTTATTGCGTAACCAGATTCTACAAAAAGGAAAAATGCTGATATTTATTGTGATCTGTATTGTACTTGCGATCAGTGCAACTTATGAATTACTGGAATGGGCTGCCGCTTTATCAATGGGACAAAGTGCAGATGAATTTCTGGGGACACAAGGTGATGAATGGGATGCACAATCCGATATGTTTTTGGCGTTGATTGGTGCAGTGTTTGCGTTGGTTTTATTTTCGAGGATTCAAGATAAGCAAATTCAAAATTTCCCTCACCCTGGCCCTCTCCCCTAGGGAGAGGGAATTTAATCATCACATTTAATCAGGTATAAATACAATTCGATCAACAGGAGTTATCCCCTCTCCCTCCGGGAGAGGGTGAGGGGGAAAAAATCAATTCGCATTAATTAATTTTGCACGCAATTGACGCAGGCTGGCCTTGATAGCACGCGCATTTTCTGGCCCCATACGCAACATCAATTTATGTGTTTGCGGTAATTTCTCCAATGCAGGATCAGCATATTGATAAAATACTTTTGGACGCAACAAGAGCAAATCGCCCTGTATGTCTGGAGCAGCCAGAAGATTATCAATAGCACCGATCAATACCGAATGAAAATTCTTTTTCTTTAATCCCAACTCGCGAAATGCTTCTTCCAACAATGGATAATAACGCTTGTACAAATTCACCGTGGCATCTGTATCCAGTAAAGCCAATGCATGTACATAGGGTTGATAACGCGCAAAGTTTTTATTGGAAACCCTTTCCTGAGTGACTTCAATACCATCTACCACCACATTAAAGGATTCAACAATAAAAGGCGGTGCAGGTGACACAACCGGGCGATATTCATAAACCACTTTTCCTTCCTGAATACCGTTAACCGCCAAAACAAACTTACGAATTAATTCTTGAGACACCAAAAGACTTAACAGATTTTCTGATCCCAGACTTTTTAAATTATTTAATAAAGTTTCATGGCTGCTATTCAACTCGGGTAGAGGCTCAACTTCTGTTACAGCAGGTGGCGCCTCAAATTCTACTAAGGGCGTTTCCACAGCTTTGGGCTCTTCCTTTATCAAAGGTTGCGCCGGTTTTATTACTTTGGGCTCCGGAATACTGGTGTCAGGTTTAAATAAAAAATAAGCCAGGGCTATGAGTGCAAGAGCCAACACTATCCAAATTATTAAGCTACCTGAAAAACGTTTTGGTCTGTAGTGATCATTCATAACGAGACTCCTGAATCATTTTGGTTGAGATTGTAAATCGGGTTTTGATTCCAACGTGCCTGTTGGCGTGGATTTTTCCTGCTCTTGATCATTGTTTTTTTCTTTAACACTTTCACGCAAACTGTCTTCACTTTCAAACAAACGATCAAAACGCAATTTTGGTTTTTCCCAGGAACCCGACATAGTGTAACTAATACTGGCTACCTGACTAACTTGCTTCTTAAAAATTTTACTCACCAGATAAACACCTGCTGCTGCAGGCAAGCCTGTTGCCAAGGCTGCATAAAAAGTCAGATTTCCGGCAACAGGTAAATTAGCGACAATACGTGCATTCACTGTTTCTTCCCGAAGATTAAAAGATCCGGCCAATTGCAAGTCACTTGAAGGGCTTCGCACAATCAATGGATCGATAAAATTCATCTTGCCGCGTTCGAATCTGACTTTGCCAGAAATTTGATCGTATGCCAAACCTGTTTTATATAAATCTGTGAAGTCCAAACGCAATCGACGAGCGAGCGAGTCAAAATTTAAAATTGACATCAAGCGCAACAAACCATCACCTGCCGTTGCTTCGCGATGGAATCGACCTTCAGTTAATTTGAGATCAATGGTTCCTTCTATATCAACCAAATGGAAATCCTGAGGTGCAGCCAGCCAATTGACATCGACCACAAGAACCGCTGACTCACTATCAACCATCTCCGGTTTTTTCCAATTTTTTAATACCTCTCCCATATTATTGGCTGTGAGTTTTCCAACAAACCGACTTTGGTAACCTGACTCATTGGACTGCCAGAATAATTGTGCACCCTGATTTTTTTCATCATGACTGTGCAAAGACAATCCACGAATATTACCCTGAATATTATCGATCAATACACCTTGTGATTCAGGTTTGATATCAAACGCAATTTTTCCCCAAGCCTCGGTGTCAATAAATAATTCTTGTATATCAATTTTCGCCAAAGGTAATTTTCGGGGGTCCACCAGATTTGTCGGTTTTTGTGAACCGCTTGTATCAACTTCTTTTTGTGCCTGGGTATTCTGCGTTTGAATATAAAGTTGTTTGAGTTTTACCCGCATCGGAACTTCAGGTGAATAAGGTACTACTAATTCACCATTGATTTTTGGATTTGCCAAATCCAGTATCCAGCCTTCCTGATTTCGTTTTGCGTTTACAACCAGATGCTGAAAATTATTGGATGCCAATTCATAATTACCCAGAACCAATTCCGCCCTAAAAGGTAAACCCGCAATTTTTTCAGGGCTGCTTTCTGTGTTTGCGTCAACATCCGATGTCGGTAATAATTTCTGACGATATTCATCGTATTGAAGTTTGGTTTTTTTCCAGGCATCCAGATCAAATCCGGATATAAAACCAGAGACTAAAAATTCGGATAAATGTACACCATCATCCGACGCGAATTTGGCTTCCTGAGACAAGGCGATATTGGCGTTTAACAAACGGCCATTTTGTCCTCGCTGCATACGAAACAAGCTATCAACTTTACCATCGTAACTTGCCTGAATTTGCGAGTACTCGGGTTGCAACCACATTTGGAAACTGAACGTACGTTTTGCTTTTGCTTTTTTACCGTAAGGTTTTGGTAAATCAATTTCAATGCCTTCGAGATTACTCACCAATTTTATTTCAGCAAACGCCTGTTCAACAAATTGGGATGAGGATTGCAGAACACTCGCTTCATTAACATTCTCTACCATGGTTTTATTATTGTGTCTTAATTCAACCGACAGTTGATAAGGTAACAAACCTTTCAGAAATAAAGTTTCGGGGCGTTGCGTCCAACTGGCAATATCATCCACATTCGCTTTGCCCGACACATCCACACGGGTATTACGTTTTGAACCCTGATTGATGGAATGTAATTGCGCAGCCACTTTTTGATTAAACAGTGTGGCTTGCAAATTTTCGCTCAACAAACCGGTCTTGTTGTTGTAACTCACACGACCACTGAGATCCTTCATTTTCAAATTCAGATTTTGAATTTCAAATTCCGGCGATTGAATATCAATAGCAACTTGCTGATACGCATCTTGTGCAGGATCACGAGTGGATAGAGGAACTCGCAAATCCAGACTGGTTTGTATATCGCCATACATAAACCAGCTATCCATACTATTACCGATATAACGACGCAGAGCACCTTCCCGCAACACACGTAAACCGTCACTGGCAGCGCCTTGCAAATTGGCATTGACAGACAATAGCGATCCCACATTATCCGGTTTGGGATGCAATTCAACTTTAGCGCCCAGCACCTGGGTATTGTATAGCTGTGCCTGATTAACATCGGCAATCACATTGGCATTATCAATTTTAAGATGCCCCGAAATTTTCCTTAATTGCGGCCATTCTGAATGAAACAGTAACTCTGCATCTTGTAGATCCATATTCAACTGATATGAGCGTGCACTAATATCTTTATTATTTAATGTTGCGCGATAGATGAATCCAATATCCCTCGCAGTTCCGGCATTTTTTTCACCTATACTGTTTTCCAACCATTCGCGCAATTTTGGCGAAATAGTTTTCGGAACATATTTTTTATAACGACTGACATTTAATTTTTGCGATCCTATCTGCAAAAATAAATCGGTATCATCTGTATTTTTATACCAGGGCATTGATAACCACATATAACCGGATGTCGTTTCCTCACCGTCATAAAAATTCAACGCACCGCTATTCACATAAATTTTGTTATTGTCTTTTTCCAATCGCCATGCCACCTGCCCTGACATTCGATCATAGGTCATAGGTTCTGCATAAACATTGGCATAGAACATTGAAAAACCCTTGCGGCTATCAATAGAAACAAAACCGCCTCTGGCATCCAACTGCAAATAACCATCTACGCCTGTAAGCCCCGGAGCGCCCTGCCAGGGTGAAACCTCAAGCTGATTGGCATTTGCCGCCAATTGCCAATTTTTGGCGTTTCGGTATGGAAAAGAAATTTGAATATTGGTGAGCCTGCCCCGAGGCTGCAAAGTTTGCATAATCTGATGCAGACGCTGATTACCCAGCGCACCGGT
>CAMLRJ010000373.1 GCA_946482345.1 uncultured Cellvibrio sp. | reverse complement strand
AAGGCTCATAGAAGAGAAAACATCTTCTTTTAATCAATTGCTTTCTTTGTGCTAATGCGATCCCCAAGGCTGATGTTCGGGGTTAGTTAAATCACGACTGCCATGCAACACGGTGAGAATGTCGATACGATGTTCATTCACTACCCAATAAATAATGCGGTAGCTTTGAAAAATCACCTCGCGAATATCTTCGCGTTCAGCTTCCGGTACAAAACGACCACTTAAGGGAAAAGCATCGAGCCTATCGACAGATTCAATAATCTGCTGAACAACTCGCTCCGCATAATAGGGAGCTTCTTGATGAATATAGTCGTAGATATTATCGAGTGATGTCAGCGCCTTTAGTGTCCAATTAACGCTTGTCATTCAAGTATCGCTGTTTCATGTCAGCATGAGAGATCACACGGCCAGCCAACGAATCCTGCATACCCAATTCAATTTGCTCGCGCACATAAAGTGTGTAGAGAGAATCGTTAAGCTGGTAGCGAATATCATTAAGTGTGGCACTGTCTGGCAGGGTATCGAGCAATTCCCGAACTTGTTCTTTTGCAGTTTGCATAAAACATCCTCCGTAGATTAAGCCTTTTAGTTTTGCGTTTTAACGAATAAACATCTACATGAAACTTTACAGATTATGCAACCTGCATCGGAATCGTATTAGTGGTTCGTTGGACTTTATTGTTCTCATCCAGATAAACCAGTTTGGGCTTGTGGTTGAGCAACTCGGCTTCGTTGAAATGGCCGTAGGTGGCGATAATCACCCGATCACCCACCGAGACTTTACGTGCGGCGGCACCGTTCATGGAAATAGTGCCTGAACCCGGCTCAGCCAGAATGATGTAGGTGTGAAAACGTTCGCCATTATTGACGTTGTAAATGTCGATCTGCTCGAACTCGCGCATACCCGCCAATGCAACCAGATCGGCATCAATGGCGCAGGAGCCGTCATACCAAAGCTCCGCCTGGGTTACTTTGGCCATGTGCAACTTGGCTTTTAGAAAATTGGATAACATCAATAACCTCCGGAACTGAAAGACTTAATCAAAATAACAAGTTTCAGGATTTCAAAATCAACCGATCATAATCAGCGTGACTACCAATCCAAAACCAAAGTAGTCCTTCATCAACTTCTACTGCCAATGCACGATAGCGAAGACTAACGCGCACGGACCAATATTTGCCTATTTTCTTGAACTGCAAAGAAGGGTGCTTTGGGTTTTCCTTCAACAGCTCATATTGTTTGTCAGCAATTTCCCTTACCGAATCGGGTAGCGAGTCATACGCAACCCAAAAAGAATCACTCGCATAATGAATCAAAATTTTGTTGCCTTACCCGCGTTGTATTCCGCCAGAGCTGATTCAGCGACACCATCCAACTTTCCCTCGGCAACATCTTGTGCGATTTGATTATCCCAATTATCGGCATCAAATTGTTCATACCATACGCGGAATTTAACTAATTGATCCTGCGGTAAACTCATGATGCTTTTTTCAATGTCTTCAACACGCATAAGATGCTCCTGAATCACTGCAAATTCACAGACACATTATCAATCAAACGGGCACCCTTGGTATACATGGCACCCAATACGGTAATCTCCCGATCATCATGTGCCGCCATTTCCAGGGTGCGGCTGTTGCAAACATTCACATAGTCCACACGAAAACCGGTGGACTCTATTTCAGCCTTCGCCTGGTCGATCAAGGCTGCAAAATCACGGCGGCCTGATTCTATGGCCTGCCTGATTTGATTCAAACTGCGGTTCAACACGTTTACCTTTGGGCGCTCTTCGGGGGTGATGAAGCCATTGCGTGAACTCATCGCCAGACCATCGGCTTCACGGAAAATCTCGCCTGCGGTAATTTTAATCGGGATACACAGGTCTTCCACCATTCGGCGAATCACTGCCAGTTGCTGAAAATCCTTTAAACCGAAAACCGCTTCATCCGGTTGGACAATATTAAACAGCTTTGTGACAACAGTAGTCACACCTTCAAAATGCCCAGGGCGACTGGCACCGCAGAGAACATCCGTCATGCTCGGGACTATCACTCGCGTCTGTTCTGCCATGCCATTAGGGTAGATTTCTTTTTCATCAGGGCAAAATAGATAATCGCAATTGGCTGCTTCCAGCTTGGCCGTGTCTGCCGCCAAAGTTCTGGGGTACCTATCCCAGTCCTCATTCAGACCGAATTGCAGGGGATTCACAAAGATGCTGGTAACGACTATGTCGCAGTTCTTTTGGGCAATCTTGGCCAACTCTATATGGGCCTGATGCAAGTTCCCCATGGTCGGTACAAAACCTATGCGCTTTCCGGCTTTACGTTCTTGTGCCAAAGCCTCTCGCAATGAGTGAATGTGATGAAACACCTGCATAACAACCTCCAATTCACCGCCCATATTACGGGCGCGGGATAATACAGGGTTGATAAAGCCCTGTATATCGGCTTGCACTGGCTCAAATTATCCTACTGCCGCTCAGTAACGGGAAATAGTTATTTACAGGTCTTCATAAAATTGGTTTAAATTGCGCCCGCAATCAAAGGCACGAAAACAACTATAAAGAAGATTATCTATGACAAGTTTATCCACCTCCTTGAGACCCCATATTCTTTTTATCGGCTTATTGGTTTTTTATTTCGTTATTCGATGTTTCTATCTGGACGCAGTGCCCCGATGGGATGCGGCCAGTTATTGGGACGCATTAAAAGTGGCGACAGAATCTACCAAAGCCGCCCAAAACTGGGATGACTTTTACGTCACCCTGAAACGCGATTACAACGCCTTTGGCCACACATCCATGGGTTACTACGGCATTCTGGTGCTAGGCCAACTGATCGACTTTCCCAATTTATTTATTTTGAACATCACCAATATTTTGCTGGCATGCCTTTCTATTTATTGTTTCTACAAAATACTGCTTTGGTTTTTTCCGGATAATCGCAACAGAACTGAAGTTTTACTAGCAACCGCTGCTTATGCGTTCAATCCATTATTTTTCGGATGTTCAATTTTTTTAAATACTGATTTCCCGGTACAAGTATTTTTTACCGCTGCATTCGCCAGCTTGTTATACGGGCGCTATCTGTTATTTGGTATCGCCAGTTTCTTTATGATCTTTTCAAAAGAAACAGGCGCATTGTTTTATGGCGCTTTGGGATTAGGGATTGGAATACCCGCTCTGTTTTCTTTCCTGAGAAATCCCAAACATTTTTTTACCATAGGACCAAACTATTTATTTCCCGGCACTCACACTCCGATTATTGGCGACTATAAATATTGGCGCGCACTGGGTCGCGTGCTCTGCCTGATTACACCAGGCATTATCCTGATTGCTTACATGATGATTCGCAAAGGTGAAGTCTGGGCAGCAGAATCCAGTCTTGGCTGGAATTCAGAAGGCTGGAATACTTTTGGTTTCCGTGGAGAAATTGTACTGGCTCGTTTGAGCCAAACATTTATATTGAATTTCCATTGGATATGCAGTCTGCTGCTGATCGTATTATTTTTTATTGGCATTGGACGAAAAATAGAAGCAGGCACTCTGTTTAAATCATCATCAAATCGAAAGTTGTGGGCAAAACTGGGACTCTACATCGCATTTTTCTTATTCGTCGCATTTAATGTTACCTACATGACTTTTATCCTGCCCCGTTATGTTGTAGCTGCAGGATTTTTCCTGATTTTCTGTTTATTGATTGTGTTGAATTACTCGATTAATTCAACCAGAAAACGTCAGGCAATTCTCGCGACCATTTTGGTACTCTTCGGTATTCAAACGTTCAAAACCGTAGATCCCGTTTCAAAACTGGTATTTGGTTCAGCACCATTTTCCGACAATACAATTTTGCAAATTGATGGCCAATATCAAGCCGTAGGAAATGGTTTCGTCTATAACACTGAATACACAGCGGTAGATAAACTTTTCAACATCATGCAAAAAACTATCAAGATGAACGACAACACCGTTCTTTATATGTGGCATAGAGACTGGTGGTTCCCCTGGTTACGCAATGGTGTTTATGTTGATAGAAAATCACTTGAACGAACTGTCGATTGGCGTGATGGGTTTAGTTATAACTTCGTTAACATTGATGACATAGGCGCAAATCCAAAACCGCAAACAGCCTATTACATTTATATGCCCTGGCTGTCCAAAATGTCGAATGAGCAAGAGGAACTTGCACTGGTGAGGCAACACTATTCTGTAGGCCCGGCTCAAGTGGTGGGTTATTCAGGCTACAAGATTCATATTTATCAGTTGACCTTATTGCCACAGTAAATAATTTCACCCCCTCCTAACCTCCCCCTTAGCAAGGGGAGGGGTGAAACTACCAATAAC
>CAMLRJ010000372.1 GCA_946482345.1 uncultured Cellvibrio sp. | reverse complement strand
GTATCAACCGATAAATGCGCAATGGTTTTAGGTAAATTTCCTGCGAATCTTGCCTGATTCAATATCAATTTCGCGCGCGATTCTTCAACAATATACTCAACACGATCAATTGGATGTTCAGGGTCCAATGGTAAATAAGCGCCACCGGCTTTTAACACTGCATTAATCGCGATCACCATTTCCAATGAGCGTTCCATCATAATCGGCACTAATGATTCAGCACCCACACCCTGCGCAATTAAATAATGTGCGAGTTGATTTGCACGTGAATCCATTTGCGCATAAGTCATTTTTTCATCGCCTGCAATCACGGCGATATTATTGGGAAATTGATCGACAGCCGCTTCAATTAATCCATGCAAACTTAAACGATCCAATCCATAGTCTCGATAACTTTGTCCCCAACGACTTACAATCATCTCTCGATCGGCCGGTAACAATAATTCAATTTCGTTAATTGATTTATCCGGATTATTTTCCAGATGCCGATAAAAAGCTTCCAGCTCGGTTAAGCGGCGCTCCATTGTCGATTTGCGCCAGAGTGAAGTATTGTAAGTGGCTTCCATCACCGAGCCTTTGGCTGACATGGTGATATTTAAATTCAAATCAAAATTTTCAAAGGTGCGCGGATTGGAACCGAATTCCATTTCCAAACCTTGATAAGCGGTGCTGGCTTCACCTTCCTGATCCACGTTAAAAATAATAGAAACTAATGGCGGCTTGGATGGATCACGATCCGCTTCAATGGTTTGCAATAAAGTGCCGTAAGTTAGATATTGATATTCAAAAGCTTCCAACATGGATTGTTGTACCAATGAAATCAAATCGCGGAAATTTTCCGTGCCCTTCAAATTAAAATACAAAGGAATAATATTCACACAGTGACCAACCAACGCGTGATCACCTTTTGCCATTTGCCCCGCAAAAGGAACGCCGATCACTATATCCAGCGCGCCGGATAAACGGTGTATATAACCAAGATAACCCGCCATTAACGTACTGATCAATGTACTGCGATTGGACGCCGCCAATTTGCGTAACTGTGCAACCAAATCGCTAGCGAGTGGTTTATCCAAACGTTGTGCGGCGAAGCTGCGATGCGCAGGACGAGAATTGTCGTAAGGCAATTCCAATGTGGGCGCGCCTTTCACAAATTTTTGTTGCCAGTAACGCAAACTGTCCGCACGCAATTGTGCGGTTTCTTCACCGCGCTCCCATACAGCATATTCTGCAAAACTGGGCGCAGGAGATAAATCCACCAAACGGCGATTCAAACGTGCAGAATATAAATGACCGAGTTCATCAGCCATCACATAAAGCGACCAACCATCACACACCGAGTGGTGTAATGTCATCACCAGTGTGTGTTGTTTCGGACCAAAAATAATTAAATCAAATTTCGCCAAAGGCCCATTAAATAAATCAAATGCCTGTTCGACGCGCTCACTGCAAAGCACGCGCAAACGCTGCTGTGCTTCTGCCGGTGTTTGCGCTTGATAATCGTGCTTCACCAGGGGAATGGGACGGTCTTTGTAGAAAACCATTTCATGACCATCACTGCTGAAGCAGCCACGCAGCGCTTCATGACGACGACGCAAATCTACAATGGCCGCTTCCAATGCGGGCAAATGTAATTCTCCGCGCAAATGAATAAAAACTGATTCATTAAAAGCACAGTTGGCATCATCACCAAATTGCGATGCCAACCAGACTTCGCGCTGGGATTCTGTTGTTGGTACAGCAGCTGCCAATTCACCAAATGCGAAAGGGTCATGTGGAATAACACGATCGAGAACTTGATTCATGACTGATTATCCTTGCCACTTTTCAAATTGTGTTGGATCCGATTTTGACGGTACAAACCAAACCGCACGCCCCTGCTCATCGCGACCTAATTTTGCACCAGGCACAGGTGGTGCAAAATTTTTCTGTTGATAGTCGCTGACAGGCTGCTCAGGATCAGCAGCAGACGCTTTTATTTCAGATTGGGCATTGTTTTTTTTGGTAGTTTCCGCTGGCGGAAAAAACTCCATCAACAGCATCTCATCCATGGACTCTTTAAAGGCTTTGACTATGTAAGCCAAATCTTCATCACTGTGCGCAGTGGTAATAAATGTTGGCCGTGCGTCCCACACATGAATACCTTTTTCACGCAATAAAATATAAATTAATTCTTCGTAAGGAATTTCTTGCGGAATTTTAATTTTGCACATGGAACCGCAATTAGCGATTTTAATCGGGGCGCCAACCATTGCAGCATAATCATTGATTTCTTTTACCATGCGATCTGCGCGTGCATTCAACCAATCCTGCAAATGAGGTTCCGCTTTGATTTTTTTCAATACCACCTGCGCTGCAGCAAGCACTAATGGATGACGTACAAAAGTACCGGCAAAATAAGTCACCCCCACTTCCGGCGAAGAACTATCACCGTATTGCCATTGACCACCATCCAGAGCATCCATAAATTCTTTTTTGCCACCGATAACGCCGACAGGTAATCCGCCGCCGACAATTTTTCCATAAGTACAAATATCAGCATCAATTCCGTAAAAGCCTTGTGCGCCGCGGGGATGAATGCGGAAACCGGTAATAACTTCATCAAAAATAAACGCAATATTATTCTCGGTACACAATTGGCGAGCTTTCTTTAAAAATTCGCGCGGTTGCAATTCCGGATAACGACTTTGCACGGGTTCAATTAACAAAGCTGCAATATCGTCAGCATTATCGCGAATATAGTCCAAGGATTTTTCATCACCGTAATCCAACACTATGACATTCTCAACTGAAGCTTCAGGAATACCAGCGGCCGCAGGTGTAGATAATCCATTGGCACCGCGAGAAACAATTACCTCATCATTAATGCCGTGATAATCATTTTCGAAGATGACAATTTTTTCTTTCGCCGTCACAGTTCGCGCCAAACGAACAGCACCGATTACCGCCTCAGAGCCTGTATTACAAAATGCAGCGCGTTCGTTGCCTGTCACTTCACAGAACAATCGCGACACCTCACCCATTAATGGATGCTGTGGGCCAATTTCATAACCTGTATCCAATTGTTTATGCACAGCCTGGCGAATAAAATCAGCACCGTTACCAAAAAAGTTGGAGCCGAAACCACAAGTGATATCAATAAAACGGGTGCCATCTATATCCCACAAATAAGCACCTTCAGAACGCTCGACCACAATTGGAAAAATTAATTCTTTTAAGGTGTTTCGGAAACCGGATACCACTCGCGGATCAGCTAATTGTTTACGATTATTTTGGGCAAAGGCTTTTGAACTTTTAAATTTAGTGGTGTATCGCGCAGTTAAGGCATCCAGATTGGCTTTTTGTTTTGCCGTCATATCATTGGAGCGCTTAACATTAATTCGTGTACCCGCACCAAAAGGTTTCACCGCCGATTCTTTTGTTGCAGGTGTAGACACCTGCGGAGCCGATGCTTGCGCTATGGCAACAGGATTCGCAGCAATTGCTGATGCATGAGCTGGCACTACACCACCGGCCAACAAAGCCAACTGCCCTTGCAACAATTGCATTTGTTGTTGCAGCAGTGCAATCACATTTCCATCAGCAGGCATTGCAAATTGCGGAGCAATATTTGTTACAGCAAAACCAGGGGCAGATTGTGGAGCCATTTGTATTGCAGGCGCAGTTACAGCAACCGGAGCTGAAACTGCTGCTGGTGCAGCTGCAACTGGAGCCGGAATATCAACCGCAACACCCTGTGCCACCAAATAGTCTGCAAGGCTACCAAAGTTGTTGCATTCATTTAATAACTGACGAAAGCTCACCTGAACCTTGAATTGTTTTTTCAATTTTAAAGTCGATTGTGTCAGCAGTAGCGAATCCAAACCTAATTCAAAAAATCCCGCACTGCGATCTGCGTTATGCAAATCCATGCCAGAGATATCGGAGAATAAATTTTCCAATTGCGAAATGATGGCGTCTTTCATGCTAATTACCTTTGGAGTTTCGAGGACGGCAGTCCCTGTCGTTGAAATGAATTGTGTTTGTTGCAAAATCTGTGTTGGCTCTATCACATGTGTTTTATGTTGGAATGGATAAGGCGGCAAAAATTTAAATGCATTGCGATTAATGCGCGTAGCAGGCCATTGCACATCTACACCCAAAGCCCAAATGTCTCCGAGTGATTGACTGAAGCCAACCAATTCTTTTCCGGATTGGCCCGCAGCGGATAACAAATGAATTAAATGTAAATCGGATTTCTCCGGCAAAGTTTGCAACATCATGCCCGACACAGTGCGTTGCGGTCCGCATTCAATCACCAACAAATTCGGCATTTGCGATAAAGTTTGAATACCTTGATAAAA
>CAMLRJ010000371.1 GCA_946482345.1 uncultured Cellvibrio sp. | reverse complement strand
AATATCCGGATATGCATATCTATCACTTTGCGCCATATGAGCCATCTGCATTGAAGCGCCTCATGGGTCGATATGCCACCAGGGAGGAGGAGGTTGATAATTTACTCAGAGGAGAAGTGTTTGTTGACCTCCTCAGTATCGTAAAGAATGCGATGTATGCTGGAGTTGAAAGTTATTCAATTAAAAAATTGGAACAATTTTTCGGATTTCAGCGGAAAATTTCTTTACATGATGCCAATGTTGCACTTACCAAATTAACATCATGCATTGAGCTTAATGACATTCAACATATTGGCGAAGCTACCAAACAGGTAGTTGAAAGCTACAATGCCGACGATTGCTTTTCCACATATGAATTAAGAAATTGGCTTGAAAATTTAAGAGCTGAATTGATTGAGAATGGCGCGATAATTACAAGACCGCCACTGCCTATATTAACGCCTAAAGAAGAGCTCAATGAAAGAGCGAAAAAGGTTCAAAATCTTATACAAAAGCTCACTCATGATACTCCTGTTGATATTAGAGAGCGAACGAATGAACAGCAGGCAAAGTGGGTGCTCGCATATTTGCTTGATTGGCATCGTCGTGAAGAAAAAGCTACTTGGTGGGAGTTTTTTAGACTTAAAGATCTTACCCCTGATGATCTCATAACAGAAAAGGCTGCCATTTCTGGTCTCACCTTTCTGGAAAATGTCGAAAAAAGTAAGACGGGGATTCCAATTGATAAATATCAGTTTGAACCGCAAGACACAGATATAAAAGAGGGCGACAGTCTTATTCAAAACGGTGGGAATAAGCTAGGAACAGTCGATGCTATTTGTAAAGAGTCCCGTACGATTAACATAAAAAAAACGGGACAGACGAAAGATATTCATCCTGAGGCCGTTTACTCGCATTTAGTCATTCCAACGAATGAACAGGCGGATGCAATTATGCGGATTGCCGAATATGTTGTTGAAAATAGTATTGATAATGATGGCCCTTATCTATCGGCTAGAGAGTTATTGCTCAAGAAACTACCTGATATATCTGGTCATTCAATGACAAATGAAGGTGAAACTATTCTTGAATACGCTTTAAGAATTGCTAGTAATATTCGTTCTGGTGTTTTACCTATTCAAGGTCCACCTGGGACAGGAAAGTCTTATAGTGGAGCAAAAATGATATGTGCCTTAGTAAAACAAGGAAAGAGGGTTGGCATCACGGCTAATAGTCATAAAGTTATTAGACATCTAATTGATAAAGTAATTGAATCGGCTATCGAAGATGGAGTTAACCTTAAAGCAATACAGAAACCAAAGGACATGGAGGAAGATAAAGAGCATTTAATTTTTGCTAGAAAAAATGAGGACGTTTTTACAGCGCTTGCAAATGGTGCAGCACAAGTTGCAGGAGGCACTCATTTTTTGTGGAGCAGAGCAGATGCTATTGACACTATAGATGTACTTTTTATAGATGAGGCTGCTCAAATGTCTTTAGCTAATGTATTGGCCGTATGCCCTGCTGCCACAACTGTGATATTACTAGGTGATCCTCAGCAATTGGATCAACCAACTCAGGGATCGCATCCGGATGGAACTGGTGTTTCTTCACTGGACCACGTGCTTAATGGCGCACAAACTATCAGTCCAGACCAGGGACTGTTTTTGAGGGATACGTGGCGACTAAGTCCGGACATTTGTACATATAACTCTGAGTTATTCTATGATTCTAAACTTTTCTCCGTAAGCGGGTGTGAACTACAAAAAATCGAATCTGAAAGTAAATTTTTTGGTTCAGGGCTCCGATATTGCCCGGTGAAGCATTCCGGCAATACAAATTCATCAATCGAAGAAGCGGATGCGGTAAAGAAAATCGTTGATACAATCATTACTTCAAATTCAACATGGATTGATAGAAAAGGTGTAGCAAGAAAGATATCCATTGAAGATATTTTAATAATAGCTCCGTACAATGCACAGGTATTCGAAATACAACAACGAATTCCCGATGCGCGTGTTGGAACGGTCGATAAGTTTCAGGGCCAAGAGGCACCAATCGCCATTTATACAATGGCGACTTCTTCATACGAAGATGCACCTAGAGGAATGGAATTTTTATATAGTGGAAATAGAATGAATGTTGCTATATCTCGTGCCCAGTGTTTGGCTATTCTTGTTGCCTCACCATTAGTTTTTGAAGCAGACTGCAAAACACCAAGACAGATGAAACTTTTAAATGCTTTTTGCCGATACTTAGAAATGGCAGAAACAATTACTTAATAAGTTTGCGTAGCGATAGGTGAAACAGGATTTCGATAGAATAGATCATTTTAATAAAAAATCACTGCCCCCTCTCTGCGGAGAGGGAGTCTTGAAAAAAAATAATACTCATTTCGAAAAGTCTTTAAAGACATTTTCCATGCAATGTAGATGCTCAAGTGTATTTCTATTTTTTAAGTGGAAATTATAACTCATCGATTTTTCATCGTTAGATGTTGGTATTACTGGACGAACATCAATTTTCCACTGTCTTACTAAATAATAAAATAATACAGCTTTAGTATTTATAATAAATTCATCCGATACCGAGTTTATCCCATACTCATAACGCAATAAGTCTTGTTGATCTGATTTTAAGCTAGGGTGTATTCCCAGAACAATTGGTGTCACAAGGTGCCAGTCACTGTCACTATTCAAGTCCTCACCCTTAGCGGAAGTCATTTTTGGGATTTCAGTGGCGGAAATGAGCCGAGAGAAATCGAAACATTTAAAGTTACCTTGATTTGTTTCCATGTTTTTATGGTAAGCCCTAAACATCCAAGAGACTCCGTCATAAAAGATTGCCGTTGGAAACAGAGTCCTATCTCCATGATTACTACTGGTAGCTGAAAAATATTTACAGCTAATTGCATACTGTTCACTTATTGCCCGAGTCACTTTGGCCACAAGTTCTACATTCAATTTTTTTGGAACGCTTCCAATACGAACATATGGTATTAAAGGCCCATCCATTAACTTATTTTTATTAAAGCCATTTGCCAGCATACCCAAAGCCATCTCTGCGTCGATCTCTATTAACGGTTCGAAGGTTGTACGTACGATCACATTTTTCCCTAAGCTCCTTTCATACTCAATATTGAAGGGGCGCAGCACTCGATACTCTGTAAGTGCTTGTGACGCCGCCGCCTCTTTCAATCCAAAGAACGCAGTTAAATCATTCCTACTTAGGGATCCTTTGAACTGGAAAATGAAGTCAATAAAAGCCAGTCGTTCAGCATCTCGTACGCCAAACTCTCTTTGCAAAATGTCAAAAGTATATTTTTTGATCACCTGATTCACCCTAGTCATATCTTTTTATTGTAAGTGGATTTGATTTCAAAAAGCACCAAATGATGGCGTTGAATGTTGACTCGCCCTATGACGTGGTATTAGTATACGTGGTAGCTACACAAATCGCAATTTTGACATATATTGTGCTTTATTGTTTAGCTATACCGATATCTAGTGTTTTTCATACAGGAGGCCTTATGGCTACTAATGGTAAAAGTGGAGACGATAGACGGCATGGGGCTGTACGTGAACGCTCTCAAACTCAGACCCCTTCAGGGTTATGGGTTAAACGGGACACTGGCACCGGCCAATTTATGGACGTGAAAAAGGATGGTGAGCCATTCAAGGGGGTGAGGCGCGAAAAAAAGTAAAGGCAAGTAGATAGTTACCCACTTGCCTTTAGGGTGCCTAAATAAAATCTAGGCGGCGTGAGAACCTCTAGTATGGTTTTGGGCACCCTCTTAGTCAAGTGAACGAGCGCACAACGTTTTTTCTTGATCAACCAAGAGGGCCATACTATGTCCAAGTTTGATGTAACACTTTTTATACAAAACCAATCTTTATCAATCTTTCCTGGATTGTATACAGGCGAGCAACTTTATCGTCTGGGTGATATTTCACCTCGCAACTACACCCTGTCGTTAGATGTTGCCAATGAAATTGATATGCCCATACACCCCAATGATGCTCTTATCATCAAGGGGGGCGAACGATTAGTTGTCTCGCAGAAAGCCTGTAATGACACATCCGTAAATTTTCCTCTTCATTCACCAATACCTTTCACATTGAATGGTCAAGTTTATGAAGGAAGCAAAGCGTTTCAAAAAATCAAAATCACCACTCGTGACTTCAAAAATATCCTGGATGAGCATCAGCTGAAATTTATCTTGGATATTGATGGTTTGTCCGATGTGATTTTGCCGGATGATAAAAATATTGTCGTTGGTACAAACTGGTCAATTTTGACCATTGTTGATAATGATTGTGAGCCCACTGATCGCGAACATTGCGATGATGTAAACCCCGCTCACAAA
>CAMLRJ010000370.1 GCA_946482345.1 uncultured Cellvibrio sp. | reverse complement strand
ATTTCAGAATAAGCCGAAATAATATCATCACTGATCCAGGTGCCATCCGCATAAGATCGAGGCTGTGAACAGGCGCGTATAACGTCGGAAAAACATTGATCAAACGTCACCTGATAAATTCCTTTGCGAATTATTTTTTGCAAACTACGTGAAGCATGAACCTTGTCAGGATAAAAAACAGTACGTGGATTTGGACTCCACCAAAGAACAGGATCTTCAGGATTAAACCAGGGAAATATTCCATTTTGATAAGCCATTAAAATCCGTTCCGGCCGCAAATCACCACCTACCGCTAATAAGCCATTGGGATCATCCAATGCCTGTGACGGATCGGGAAAGGGTTCGAGTTTGTGTGGGGAAAGTTGGGTTAGCATGATTGCCACCTGCAATAATTTCACCCCCTCCTAGCCTCCCCCTTGGCAAGGGGGAGGGACTTTACTCCCTGCTTGCTACAGAGTGAAATCAGTCCCCTCCCCTTGCCAAGGGGAGGGTTAGGGTGGGGTGAAATTTTACTGATAATCCTTATAAGACTTCTCTTCAATCAATTCAGAACCAAAGGCCAAATTGATATCTTTTTTAACTTTCGCACGTTTATCGTTAGTGACATAAACCGCGCGAGCAAGTTGAATAAATTTATCGCCAAAATCTTTTACATATTCACAGTCGCGAATATCGTCTTCGATGATCCACAATTCCTGATTGATATCCCGCAAATTTTTTTTCAACGGAGACAATTTTGCTTGGCCCGCTGCATCCAACAATTCGTTTACTTTGGCATCCAGTACAGCAAGTTCGTGGGTGACGTTTTTTAATTTAGCCGGATCTGCAATATTGACCGCTTTAATTTCCAGAATGGTAATTTTATCGATTAATTCGCCGAGTGAAATCGGTGCCTGAATGAGCATATTGGTGTCTCTTTTAAATGTGTCTATTTTCGGGGCGCGATTCTAGCAAAGAATTATCCCCTACCGCACGCGCGATTTGCCGGTACAGCTATATCCATCATTTTGGGATTCGGTAATTTCAAATTAGCCATCAGCTGCACATAAGCAGCAACATCCGGCATTTGCAAACGTGGATTGAATTGTTTTTCTTCTGCAATAGTGCTGACAGTCCAACCTTTGTAATCATGGCCGGGGTACACCCAGGTAGCATCAGGCAAACTCAAAAGCCGCTGCAAACTTTGGTATTGTTGCTGTGAATTGCCATTTTGAAAGTCAGTGCGACCGGTTCCGCGAATCAAGAGTGTGTCACCCGTGAAAGCGTAAACCTCTTGATGGTGTTGCAAAATAAAACTGTAGGAATCATCGGTGTGCCCTGGTGTATGCCAAACGGTCAAGATCAACTCACCGATATGAAATTGATCGCCGTCTTTCATTGATTGGGACACACAAGCGGATTGGGCTTCTTCGCCTAACAAGGTACAAGCGCCAGTTTGTTCGCGCAACTCACCCGCCGCTGTAATGTGATCAGCGTGAGTGTGGGTATCCAGCACATATACCAACTTCAGATTCAATTCCTGCAACAATCGCAAATACTGTTCCGTTTCACTTTTGACTGTATCAATCAACACCGCTTCACGCGTTGTTTCGCAAGCGATTAAATAAGTGTAGGTACTGGATTCACGCTCAAACAATTGACGAAAAATCATATCCACCTCTCTCGATTAACAACTCAATCAACATAAAAAACTTAATTAATAAAAAATCCAACTAACATAAAAACCCCAACCAACAATAAACTCACTGCAAATATTTTTTGTAACAAAGCATTCGCAAATCGACGCCCGAAAAGTTGCCCCAGCATCATGCCCAACACGCCCGCTACCGCAACCCAAGCCAACAAGAACCAATCCACTGTTTTTGCCATTAACAAATGGCTGATAAAACCCGATGCACTAATCAATGCAATGATCAATAAGGATGTGCTAACGGCTTGCGTCATGCTGACAGCACTCAGCATTAGCAACAGCGGCACAATTAAAAATCC
The DNA here is from genome assembly GCA_946482345.1 of uncultured Cellvibrio sp. The sequence continues at coordinate 2,368 of CAMLRJ010000370.1, read as the reverse complement.
ACCGCCAACACCCAGTAATCCCGACAACACACCCACAATAGCGCCACCAATTACCAATCCGGATACACAACGCGGGCGCAATAAAAATTGCCCGGTTGCATTTAAATTGCACAACAAATCCGGTGACGGAATATCCGTGAATTGCCCCGCTCTGATGACCTTGGTATTTTCCGGTTGGCGAGCAGCAGTCCACCACATGCGCAATGCAATAATCACAGCTAACACACTAAAACCTGCAACCAATATTGATTCCGGAAATTGCAAACTTAACCACTTGCCAAAAGGTGCAGTGATGACACCGGCAACCGCCAAAATCGCACCGGGCACCCACAGCACAGGCGATTTCGATTTGATACCAATTCGGTTCATAACACTGGCATAAAGGGTGGATATACACACTGCGCCAAGCGAAATTCCCATAGCATCAGTTATGGATAATTTGCCAAGGTAAACCAACAATGGAACAGCAAACACAGAACCACCGGCACCGGTTAATCCCAGCACCAAACCAATCACTATGCCCACTGCAATTAGCAACAACATATTTATTTATTCCAGGGCATACGTGCGATTAACATGCCCATCATGCAAGTGTCAGTAATACCCGCAAACATCAAACCCACCCCGACAAAACCGGAGAGATAGAAAAATACTGGATTAATCGCAAACCCCAACAGCACACCCAGCAGCACCAAAAAACCGGCAACAATACGCACTTGTCTTTCAAGAGACATAGATTTTTTTCCGGATTTTTTTACAGGAATATTGGCTGCTTTTACCGCGTTCATTCCACCTTCAATAATGCAAAGCCCGTTAACACATTTACCCTGCAATTGTTGCGCAGCCATTTCCGCACGTTTGCCGCTTTGACACAAAATATGAATTTCATGCGCCGTTTTCCTGTGCTTTGCCAATTCGTTTGCCAAACGCTCAGGCGTTAATTCATGCAAGGGAATATGAATCGCTTCTGCAAGCGATTCGGATTCAACTTCTGCCGCTGTGCGAACATCCAGAATGCACAAATCAGCGTTTTTATCACTTAACAAATCAACAGGATGTTTACGTGTAATCGACATGATATTTACCTCGGACAATAAATGGATTGTAAAACAGCGATAACTTTTGCGGCTTCTGTGCCTTCGAGTCGGTAATAAACCGTCTGCGCCTCTTTGCGCGTACTCACTAAACCCGCATCGCGCAGGCTCGCCAAATGTTGCGACAAGGCCGATTGACTCAGCGGCACTCGCGCATTGAGTTCGCCGACTGACATCTCATCACTTCCTATCAAAGTACAGAGAATCATCAAACGATTTTCATTGGCCAAAGCCTTCAATAAATTCGCAGCTGACTGGGCATGCTCCTGCATCTCGTGCAATCCGCTGACTTCGATAGAACCGTTCATAGCTTGGGTCTCCTGTAGATCTTGATTGCAGTATATTAGACGATATTAAATTAGCAATATATAATTTAGAAAATAATGATATTTAAAAACAAGCCCAGGTCAGAGCATGATTTTTATTAGAGCGGTTGACGAGATAAGTTAAGAAATAGAGGTTTTATGCTAACGCTGTCATGATTCGTTGAAATATTGGATTATAAGTATTTTTTACCTGTATTTTTCTATACCAATCATTTGACAGCGCTATCTTATTATTGGATGATTTTGCCGCTGGTCAGAGCGAAAGTTAAGCCTTCGCAGGATAATTTCGATAACACTACTCTTAGCTCACCGGCTCAGACACCTGGTTTTCATCCTATGTGTCACTTCTTATTGGTCGGTGACCGGACAATCTCTGCAGTCTTGATTCCATCAAAGTGATTTGGCTGTCACCTCATAATTAAACGAGGGTAAGACAATGTATAAAACAAACAAATCCGCCAATAGACTGATCAGTGTGCTCAAACACGCTGTCGGTGTTATTGGTGTAGCAGTTGCGGCGTCGCAGAGTGCTTCGGCAAGCTGTACTTACAGCATTCAAAGTGAGTGGGATTCAGGCTTTGTTGCCAACATTACCATCAAGAATGACACAGGTGCGGCGCTTAATGGTTGGAGCGTTAACTGGCAATATTCAGCCAACCGCATGAGTAATGGCTGGAGTGCAAACTACTCTGGTTCCAATCCTTACACGGCGACCAATATGAGCTGGAATGGCAGTATTCCTGTCGGACAGTCAGTGACTTTCGGTTTCCAGGGCGTCAAGAACAACACGGCAGCAGCTGAAAGACCTGCTGTGACCGGTGCTGCTTGTAACGGCGGCGGCTCTTCTGTGAGTTCGTCTTCCAGTGTGAGTTCATCTATCTCTGTGAGCTCATCATCAGGTACGGGTTCAAGTACTGAGTACCTTGAATGCATAAGACTTGGTCTTGG
>CAMLRJ010000369.1 GCA_946482345.1 uncultured Cellvibrio sp. | reverse complement strand
TAATTCAGCCAGAGATAAACGACCGGACAAGCGATTGATGCTGTCAATATTCAGGCCTTGTTTTGAAGTAATCGCCGTGAGTTCGGCAATCATATCCGCATCAATATGGCGGGATAACAAAGTCACTATGTGGCGAACCTTGCCTTGTTGATCCACCCAATGTGAATAATCCTGCTGGTTCACCGTTTGAAAACCGACCTTGATTGCCAATGCATCAGTCGCATCGGAAATGGTTTTGATCAACTGTGTTTTTTCTTCGGGTGAAACACGTAACTCCACTAATAAACCCAAGGCCAATGTGTCATGAATAACGGCTTGCCCTATATCCAATACCCGTGCGTTGTATTGAGCCAGAACCCGTGTTATCGCATGGGTGACTCCCGGTTTATCCTGACCGGATGCATTAATTAATAAAATTTCACTCACAAGAATATCCCGGAAGCTGGTCTGAAAATCAGGCAGCATTCTAACAGGCCGAGGAAAAGTTTCATCATGGATCGAGCAGTTAGTGAGTTGATCCGCTAAAATGTGTTCAATTTGTATCTGGAATTTTCACACATGAGTGTAATAAAAAGTTTTCGGGATTATCCACAGCTGACGTTGTGCAGTTTATTGATCATACTCCTGGGGATAATCGGTGCCTGGTCTTATTGGGTCAATGTTGAAAAAAATCAACAAGAGCAAAGGCACAACTACGGTCAACTTCTCGCCAATAGTGGCGCACGTCAAGCAGTAACACCGACCATGGAACAGGACATGGTCAGCTTGCAATCCATATTACTTGAACTGAATCAATATCCCGGCGTAATCGGCGCAAGCATTCACAATGTTGAAAATAAATTACTGGTACAAAGTGGTTTTAAACCCAACCAGATAATTGAAGGCAAACGCTACCAATATTCTGCACCGATTGCCCTGCACAACAATCTTGTGGGGACACTTTCAGTCACATTGGATTTACCCAATCATACCGAACGCGATTATCTTTTTTTTATGATCTGGATCAGTTCTGTGTTTACTGCATTGGGAATTTTAGGTTGGTCTATTCAAAGACAATGGTGGCGACAATTAAAAGAAAAAATGCCCAGTGCAAGCGCCATAGTGACTGCCGTTGTGGAGAAAATGCCGAGCATTGCCGATATCCCGGAGCCTGAACCGGAATTACCAACACAAGTGTCTGTCAGGCTGAGCATCGAAGTTACCAACTTGAATAAGCTCTACCAACAACTCAACAGCGAAATTTTTGCCAGCATTTTGCGACGGTTTGATAAACAACTGCAAAGTGTTTTAAATCTATATTCCGGTCAGCGTCAAATGTTATCCGGTGAAACTTTATTGATCGATTTTACCGGCGACAACTTTCAGGAATGTTGTTTTCGTGCTGCATGTGTTGCGCAACTTATTTCCAATCTGACTCAAAAAAGTCAGAGCCCGCGATTACATCTGGCGGCAGCTATTCATGAGTTATCCGGACCTGTCAACGATAGTAAATCTTTATTAAAAGATTTTGTGGTACAAAACAATAATTATTTAAAACCTGACAAAGGCGAAATTTTAATTAGCCAGCATTTAATTGATAACGAATTACAAGAACGCCTGGATTTACTTCCTGACAGTGGAAAATTAATTGCCATCAAAGAACCCTATCAGGGGCTGCTGGATAATCAGGAAGCGCAGCTTATTGGCATACTTGAGAAATAATTTCGTCATCATTTTTTCACATTAGTGTCACAGATCTCCACTAGCCTTTGTTACATCTGAACAAAGGCGTTTTATATGCTCAACATTGAACAATCCATCCAATCCAAATTTCCCAACTTTAATCAGCAATTACCTATTATTCGCCATTCTGCATTGAGCATTTTGCGCAAGCTGACGCGGGAAAGTGAAATCAATGCATTCCTGAGAGAGCATAAAGGAAATCGCGGTTTTGATTTTATTGATCGCATTTTCGATTATTTCAATTTCAGTTACAGCGTGTCACAACGCGAACGCAATAATATTCCGGCGCAAGGGCGAGTCGTGATTATTGCCAATCACCCAATAGGTTCATTAGATGGGCTGGCATTATTACGACTGGTCAGTGAAGTCAGACGCGATGTGAAAATTGTTGCCAACGATATGCTGATGGCATTTGAAGCACTGCATGAATTGTTGTTACCACTGGATAACATGACACGCAGTACCTATAAACAAAGTTATAAAGCCATATTACAAGCATTAAATAATGATGAAGCCATCATTATTTTCCCAGCCGGTGAAGTATCCAGAGCAAGACCCAATGGTATACGCGATGGCAAATGGCAAGCCGGATTTTTACATTTTGCCCGCAAAACCCAATCACCCTTATTACCGGTATTTGTCAGCGCAAAAAATTCCTGGTTGTTTTATGGCGCATCCATGTTATTTAAACCCTTGGCAACAGCATTGTTGGCTCAGGAAATGTTTAACAAACATTCTGTGGAAATCAAATTTCGTGTTGGCGAAATGATTCCACATCACGCATTGGAATCAGAGCATCTCGCCGATAAATTTCTGATCAAACGTTTAAAAAAACATCTCTACAAAATAGGCAAAGGAAAAAATGCCATTTTTGTTACTGAAAAAACAATTGCCCATCCTGAGGATCTTGCCCTGCTTCGGCAAGAATTCACTACCGCACAACTGATTGGCAGCACTCGTGACAATCATAAAATTTATTTATGCGATCACGAAAAGCATCCCTGTATTTTGCGCGAGATCGGCCGCTTGCGTGAATTCACTTTTCGTTTGGTAGGTGAAGGCACAGGCGCCCGGCGTGATCTCGACAAATATGATCATTATTATCGCCATCTGGTATTGTGGGATGAAAATGCATTATGCATTGCCGGTGCTTATCGTTTGGGTGAGGCTTATCAATTAACTTCAGACCAACATGCAACTTCACTCTATACATCCGAATTATTTAATTTGCATCCAGAAATAATGCCCTATTTAAAAAACGGATTGGAATTAGGCAGAAGTTTTGTACACCCGGACTATTGGGGCAAAGCCAGCCTTGATTATTTATGGCAAGGTCTCGGCGCCTATTTACAACATCATCCGCAAGTAAGATACGTTTTTGGTCCAGTCAGCATGAGCGCACAGTATTCACAATATTTACGTGATCTGTTGGTTTTTTATTATCAAACCTATTACGCACACACTGAATATCTTGCCGAAGGCAAACACCCGCACGAAGTTACCGAAGATCAATTAATTACATTTCGGCATCAATTTAACAAACTGGATCGCGATCAGGGTTTTACGCTGTTACAAGAACTATTTCAGCAACACAACCATAAAATTCCAGTATTGTTTAAACAATATGCCGCGCTTTATGAAGAAGATGGATACAAACTGTTAGGATTCAGTGTTGATTCCGAATTTGGCAACTGCCTTGACGGACTGTTTATGGCCGATCTGGAAAAAATGAAGCCGGCTAAAAGATCGCGCTATATTAAAATCTAATAACAACTATAAGATTACAACCCCAGCATCTGTCAAAGCTTTGCGAAAACCATTTGGCAGTAACAAGGCTTCACTTAGTGCCTGCCCTTTTTTGATTTCTTCCAGAGTCATCAATTCCATAAGTTCGTCTCTAATCTTCACAGCTTCAGATTTTTGATTGGTTGCAATATCAAATAATGCATAAGCAACTACATCATTCTGTTCTACTCCTTTGCCATATGCATACATATTACCCAAGCTGTACATAGCATCTGTATTCCCTTGCTCAGCAGACTTGAAAAACCAAACCACAGCCTGCCCATAGTCCTGAGCTACGCCATCACCAACCACATAACACAACCCCAATATAACTTGAGAATTTGAATCTCCCTGCTCTGCTGCCTTACTATACCAGCCGAAAGCTTGTTTTTTATTTTGCGGAACACCTCGACCGTATGAATACATTACTCCCAAACTGTACTGTGCATCTACAATTCCAGATTCAGCTGCTTTTCTAAACCAGACCACAGCTTCTTTGTAGTTTTGAGACACACCTCGACCTTCTGCATATGAAATGCCCAAATTATAGTAGGCAGGTTCGTACCCCTGTGCCGCAGCTTTGTGATACCAGCTCACAGATTTTTTGTAATTTTGATTTGTACCTAAACCGTGGTAATACATATTTCCCAAATTCGACTGTGCAATAGCGACTCCTTGCTCAGCTGCTTTCATGTACCATTTGAAAGCTTCTTCATAATCACGAGAAACACCTTCGCCGTAGTAATACATATTACCCAAATTAAACTGTGCTGCTTCATCTCCATTTTCAGCTAAAGAAAGAAATTTTATGTAATTGGCATTTATTGCGGCAGTTTTCGCAGAGAACTCCG
>CAMLRJ010000368.1 GCA_946482345.1 uncultured Cellvibrio sp. | reverse complement strand
AGGTCTTTATTGATGGAGTTGGCTGATGCAAGTTGAACATTAATATTCAGCACACCTTTTTGTTTTATCGCCCGTTCAGCCCAGATTGCAGGAATGTCATTCAGTAATTTATTGGCGACATCTTTGGGTAAGCTTTTTTTGTCCAGCCTCAAACTAATGAGCGCTTCTCCGCTGGGTGCCTGCTCAATATCTTTTTCCATTTGTTTTTGAAGTGTTGCCACTTGATCTGCAGAAAGTTTTTTATCTCCCATTAACATCCCATAACGCTTGATGATTAAAGGATAAGTGGGGGAGTAAGGTGCTGCAGTTAATGCGGCCTGAAGTTCGGCAACACTGATATCGTAATCTTTAATGTTATTTCTTTCGTAGGTTATTTTAACAACAGCGGGCGCTACTATATCGCTATAAGAAAATTTTGCGCCACTGGGAAAGGTTAACTTATGTGCATTCGGAAAGGTCAGGCGAATGGGTTTACTGTAAACGACCTCTGAAGTTAAAGCCGCAATTTGTACAGCTTTTATTCCCCCGTAGATCGCAGAAACAATAACCAAGGCAACAATCCAATGTTTCCAGGTGGCCAAGGCGCATTTTAGTAGTCGTAGCAAATCAATTTCGTCATTGGATTGTGATGGGGCTTGTGTGTGGGTATTCAAAATGATCCTCCTTAGTAGATCGCTATTATTAATTTGGTTCTCATTAGACATGGCTAGTAACAAATTGTAAACGGCTAGTTTAATTTGTAATTTTTTCTGTTAGTTTTGATTTAATGGGCTAGAATTGTTGCACCGGAAAAGGCTCAAAATTACTACTAAAAAGGAGTAGTGAATGATTCGCACACTTTTTGAATCCCCCAGACAAGTTAAACGAACAATTTCTGTTGTTTTTGACGTCGCCTCTATATTGATCGCATTTTATCTGGCCATGTGTTTGAGGTTGGGTACTCTCTTCCCGGTAATTGGAAAACACGAACTTTTTATGTTGGCAATTACCACATTGGTCAGTTTAGCTGTCTTTGTGCGCATGGGAATGTACAGGGCGATTCTTCGTTATTTGTCTGCCCAGGCAATTATCACAGTGGCTATTTGTGTTTGTGTTTCAGGGTTAATTCTTGCGCTTGCCAGTTTCTTTACTCACTCTATTACTCCCCGCTCTATCCCGTTTATTTATACCCTGCTCTTATTTGTTTTAATCGGCGTACCACGCATGCTGGTTCGCAGTGTGGTAATGATGCTGACTCATTCAGATCCTGAAGGAAAAACACCCGTCATTATTTATGGCGCAGGGCATACAGGCCACCAACTTCTGATGGCAATTGGTACATCCCCCTACAGTGCAAAAGCTTTCATAGATGATAATCCGCGCCTACATGGAACAACCATCGGTGGCGTAAAAGTACACTCACCGGATGTTCTACCAATCTTGATTAAACAACACAATCCCAAAAAGTTTTTATTGGCTTTGGGTAATGCGAACAACGCTAGCAAAGCAAAAGTACTCAAAGTATTAGAGCCATTAGCTATAGAGGTGCAAACCATACCGGCAGTGGCAGACATATTGAGTGGTAAAGCAAGAATTGAAAATGTTAAAGATGTTGAAATAGAAGATTTATTGGGTCGCGATCCAGTAAAACCTAACCCCAAATTATTGGACGCTTGCATCAAGAATAAGGTGGTGATGGTAACCGGAGCTGGCGGTTCGATAGGAAGTGAACTGTGCCGACAAATAATTAAACATGCCCCCAAAACCCTGATTCTGTTTGAACTCAATGAATATGCTCTTTACTCCATAGAAAAAGAATTATGCTCCAATTTATTTAAGACAGGACAGCCTGTAGAAATAGTTGCATTACTGGGTTCGGTACAAAACGAATCGCGACTTGTTATGGCGATGCAGGCCTACGATGTTCAAACGGTATATCACGCTGCAGCCTACAAACATGTCCCGCTTGTAGAGTACAACATAGTTGAAGGTGTAAATAATAATGTCATGGGAACCTGGTATTGCGCCGAGGCTGCTATTAAAGCCAACGTAGAATCTTTTGTTTTAATTTCAACAGACAAAGCTGTGCGCCCAACTAATATTATGGGCACTACCAAGCGCTTAGCGGAATTAGTATTGCAAGGCTTGGCACGACGACAAACTAAAACACGTTTTACCATGGTACGTTTTGGTAATGTATTAGGCTCTTCAGGTTCTGTAGTTCCTTTATTTCGTCAGCAAATAAAACAAGGTGGTCCGGTTACAGTTACCCACCCCGATATCATTCGTTATTTTATGACGATTCCTGAAGCAGCTGAATTAGTTATTCAGGCAGGCTCTATGGGTAAAGGTGGTGACGTGTTTGTATTGGATATGGGGGAGCCAGTTAAAATTGTCGACCTTGCGCGCAGAATGATTCACTTATCAGGCCTTGAAATTAAAGATGAAAAACACCCCAACGGCGATATCGAAATTCAATACTTGGGGTTGCGTCCTGGTGAAAAATTGTTTGAAGAGTTGCTGATTGGAGATAATGTCAGCGGCACTGAACATTCTCGAATTATGCGGGCTGAGGAGCAGTCTTTAACTTGGAGTGAAACAGAATCGCTTATTGTTGAGCTCAAGAGAGCAAGTGATTCTTACAAGTGCGATTTATTGAAGGAGTTATTGTTAGCTGCGCCAGCCGGATATTCCTCAACAGAAAAACTTGCGGACTATGTGTGGTCACAAAAGCTAACAAGCACAAAGTTAAAACTGGTATAGCTTTCATTGCTTGCATCTTCGTCAAGGTTATCTCACAGGCCTTACTCTATCTCCAGAGCCTTTTCCTAACACTGTTGCGATAATATATCCGAAGTATTTTTTTAGGGTTAAATCATTCAACATTTTCTGATCCGTCTCTGCCAGCAACTCAGGCGTGGACATATCAATTTCATTTATTTGTGCGAGGCCGGTTATTCCAGGCCTTACAGAATAAACTCCTCTTTGATCGCGAGCATTAATTAATTCAGTCTGTGAACCCAAGCAAGGTCTCGGCCCTACAAGACTCATTTCACCTTTTAGCACATTCCATAATTGCGGAAGCTCATCCAACTTAGTGCCCCTCAAAAATCTTCCAAACGGCGTAATAGATGAAGTGTTTGCAAGATGGGATGCAACTGAAGCGGTACTGGTGTGCATAGTTCTAAACTTAACCAAGATAAACGGTATTTTACTTCGTCCAACGCGCTCCTGAAAAAAAAGCGGTGAGCCAGTATCAAAAATACCTATTACAAATATAAGAACAAAGATTGGGAATCCAAGTATCAATCCCACTACTGAAAAAAAAATATCAAAAAATCGTCTCATTGGAAGTTTCTGCATATTTGAAGTTATTGCCTCGTTTGATCTTGTGGAAACGGATCTGAATCCCACATGCTCCGCTTCGTCCAAAACCCATACCCGACGCACTGATTATGCCGGTCATGCTTGATCATTTGCCAGCCCAGAGCTATTACATTTTCACAATCAGGCATGAAATAAACTAAAATTTTATAATTTGAACCGTCAGATTGATAAACATATCGTTCTTGCACATTATCTTTCGCGTTTCCTAATAGTTTCTTGGCATGTAAAGACGAAATGCCATCTATCCATGGCTCAATTACGCCATTTTGTATTCGACCAATAATCCACCCTTTACCCTCATCAGGTGATATAGGGTAGCGCTTATGGATATCCTTAAATTTATCCAGTTCTATCATGACTGAATACAAATAGCTCAATCGTTGATCATTTTTAATCGCGGTTGCAGGTATAGGATACCCAAACTCAGCACTAATACCTTTTCTTTCGGATTGATCTGTATTGAGTTTTGCAATCAAAAAGAAAATGAAAAAAAGCAAGCCTGACCCAACTATGACCGGAAAAATATTTGGTAGTGTTTTCATTTTTCTTGGTTCACTCTAGAAGCCCCAGCCTTCTTAAGAGCTTCTCTAGAGCTAACAATAGGCTGCCAACCTAACAACCTTATAGCCTTCCGGCAATCCACGGTTAATGACTCGCACAGCTGCTCATATAGAATACGACGTCCAAGCAAGCAAGCACACAACTTCAACAGCACAGGGGGTAAGGGCAATAAAAGAATTCTTATCCCCATCCCTTTTGACAAATTGCGAATAATATCTTTAGTAGATAGGTCATCGTTGTCGGATATCAAAAACACTTGGTTTGCAGCAGCAGGATGAGTCGCACAAACCCTAATAAAATCTATTAAGTTATCAATGGCAATCATGCTGCGTTGATTCTTGATCATACCAAACGGCAAGGGGACACCCAAGCTGACAAGCCTCATCAATCGACGAAAATTTCCTGGTGCTCCAGGTCCATATACCAAAGGCGGTCGAATAATT
>CAMLRJ010000367.1 GCA_946482345.1 uncultured Cellvibrio sp. | reverse complement strand
GTGAAATCTGTCCCCTCCCCTTACGAAGGGGAGGGTTAGGGTGGGGTTTGTTTTTAACTCAACGTTAAATGCTTCGTATCCGCCTTCGCCCTAACCTTCGGCAATCGCCGCCTCGCCATTTCCATCACGCGTTCAGCGGTTGCGCGATAAGTGGTTAATTTTCCGCCCATCAAAGTAATTACGCAGGGGCGATCTGTTTGATCAGCAAGCAGCATCACGTCACGTGGGCGAGCAAAGGCTTTTTTGTCGGATTTGGGTAACACGCGCAGGCCAGCGAAAGATTCAATTTCATCAGGCACTTTGAGTTTTGGAAAATAATGCAACAAAGTTTCCAGCAAATAATTTTTTTCGTCGTCGGTGCAGTGGGATTTTTCCGGTTCGCCCTGATGTATTTTTTCGGTAGTGCCAATCATTAATTTCCCTTTCCATGGCAGTACAAAAATAGCGCGTTTATCGCGCGGTGATTCCAAATAAAAATGTTGATTTAACAAAGGCGGCAATAATAAATGACTGCCCTGCACCAGATCGACAGAAGGCAAATCGGGTTCGGGTGTCATTAATCGATTAACACTCGACGCCCAGGGGCCAGCTGCATTAATTAATAGATCACAACTGACTTGATGTTGTTGCCCTTGATAATCGTAAAAAACCTCGCATTGATTTGCGCGAATATCAGCGGATAAAAATGTCGCGGGCATTAAGACTTCAGCACCCAATGATTGAGCTGAACGCAACACAGCGCGAGTCAATGCGGCATCATCGGTTTGCGCTTCTTGATAACGAAATACCGCTTTGAGTTTTTCTTTTTTTAATTCAGGTAAATATTCCCATTCGGAACTGAGCATTTGGCAAAAACGCGAATCACTGTTTAAACCGGCAAGCAATGAATATAAACTCAAACCGGCTCGAATCATAAACGGTGAACGTTTGGAATCTTCATATATGGGAATATGCAGCGGTGATAAACTCACCAGTGACGGAGCCAATTTCAACAACAGCGCACGTTCTTGCAAACTTTCGCGCACTAATCCCAACTGAAAAGTTTCCAGATAACGCAAACCGCCGTGAATTAATTTTGAAGATTTGCTCGATGTGCCAGCGGCGGCAGATGTTTTTTCCAACACCAATACCGAATAACCCGCCGCTACTGCTGCTTGCGCAACGCCAGCACCTTGTATGCCCGCACCGATTACGACGAGATGGTAATGCATGTTTTAACCTACGAAGATATTTGGCATGAGTATAACGTAGGGTGGGCAAAAAGCGCAGCGTGCCCACCACCGGTCGCAATTCAAGGTGGGCACGCTTCGCTTTTTGCCCACCCTACGATTCCACAAAATAATGAATGCTTGAATATTGCCAATCTTTTGCATTTTTTACGTATCCATGCTTGACCGGATTTTGATGGATATAATTGATGTGACTAATTAAATCCTCTTCATCCCGAATTTGATGCTCCCAAAATCGGCGCTGCCAAATACCTTTTTCACGATGTCGATATTTGCTTTCACTTCTCTCAACGGATGCGGGTAATCCACGAGAAAAATTACTTTTTATCCTATTCCAGCGTAAAGAAAAATTGGCGTCATTTTCAGGCATTCGCCAAATAACATGTAAGTGATCCGGCAATATACAGAATGCAATTGTTGAGAATGGATGTCGCAGTTTAACTTTATTGTAAGATCGACGAAACCGTTCAATCTCATCAATTAATAATTGCGATTTTCTATCTGCAAGTGTGACTGTAAAAGCATAGGTCGCACCTGGCATATACAAACGACGATATTGTGGCATTTTATTCTTCCTTGATATTTTGAATGTAGGGTGAGCAAAAAGCGCAACGTGCCCACCATCGGTGGTAATTCAAGGTGGGCACGCTTCGCTTTTTGCCCACCCTACGAATCATATTTTAAATTACAGCTCCAACACATCCACAATTTGCACACCTGAATTTACTGGCTTCGTATTAGGCACACTACAACTTTCTTCATCATCATTTGATTGATCGCGATTCAAATGCAAATTCACAAAATCAAATTTGGTTAGGTCAGCTAATTGTGATGGCTGAATATTTTGGATTGCAGTGAAAATAGTATCGGTGCGACCGGGAAATTGTTTTTCCCATTGGTTGATCATGTCTTTGATGGCTTGACGCTGCAAATTGTCTTGTGAGCCACACAGGTTGCAAGGAATAATCGGGAATTCTTTTAACTTCGCAAAAGTTTCTATGTCGCTTTCCGAACAATAAGCCAAAGGACGAATGACAATATTACGCTTGTCATCGGCTAATAATTTGGGCGGCATGGCTTTTAATTTTCCGCCGTAAAACATATTTAAAAATAAAGTGTGGATAATATCGTCGCGGTGATGGCCCAAGGCAATTTTGGTTGCGCCGATTTCTTCAGCGAATCCATATAAAGTACCGCGACGCAAACGCGAACAAAGTCCACAAGTGGTTTTGCCTTCGGGGATTACACGTTTCACAATCGAATATGTGTCGCGTTCAATGATGTGATATTCAACGCCCAATTTTTTCAAATATTCCGGCAATACATGCTCGGGAAATCCGGGTTGCTTTTGATCCATATTCACTGCGACCAAATCAAAATGAATCGGTGCAGTTTTTTGCAGGCTCATTAAAATATCCAGCATGGTGTAGGAATCTTTCCCACCGGAAAGACAAACCATGACCTTGTCGCCTTCCTCAATCATGTTGTAATCGATGATCGCCTGACCGGTCAGACGGCGCAGACGCTTTTGCAGTTTATTAAATTCAAACCGCTCGCGGCCCTGAACATCAAGAATAGCAGGGCCGGATGTTTGGGCCTGGCTGGAATCCAACAGAGGATCAACAATAGAATTGAGCATAGGAAGTACCGGACATCATCGGAATTCAGAAAAGTGCCGCATTGTACGGATTTTGTGTGCCGGAAGGAAATTGCTTGACCTTGCCATAATGGTAGGGATTAACCTGATTCCAGATTGATCGACATCATCTATCTGGAGGCAATTATCATGTACAAATTCAAACTAGAGACTATGACCTGTGGCGGCTGCGGTGCTGCGGTAACCCGCGCCATACAAGCGGCGGACAAAGATGCCCGTGTAACCACATTTCCGGCAATTCGTCGGGTTGAAGTGGAATCCCGATTGACTCGGGAAGACTTGATCTCAGTACTCAATCAGGCAGGCTACCCAGCCTTGCCAGAAGCTTAGGTAATTCATCATGAGCACACCACAAATCTTGCAACTCAATATTGAAGGTATGACCTGCGCGTCTTGCGTGGCACATGTTGAACGGGCTTTGTCGCAAGTCGCGGGGGTTGATGCTGTGAGCGTTAACCTGGCAACCGAGCGAGCACAATTGCAATTATCGCAAGACGTACCGCTGGAGACGCTGATTGAAAAGGTGAAACAAGCGGGCTACTCAGCACAACTCGCTCAGGATTCGGATCAAGATACTCGTGAAAAACGCGAACAAGAACAGCAAGCATTAACTCAGCAATTTAAATTGAGTTTGTTAGCAACCTTGCCAGTTTTTGTGATGGAAATGGGCGCGCATTTAATTCCGGCATTTCATCATTGGCTGATGGCGAACCTGGGAATTTGGAACTGGATTATTCAAGCCATTCTCACCAGCTTTGTGATGTTTGTGCCAGGAAAAATTTTCTACCAAAAAGGGTTACCTGCCCTCGCCCGCTTTGCACCTGATATGAATTCACTGGTGGCGATTGGCAGCTTGTCCGCCTGGAGTTATTCATTGGTCGCCACTTTTTTACCGAATGTTTTACCTGAGGGAACCGTCAATGTGTATTACGAAGCGGCGGCTGTGATAGTCACGTTGATTTTGTTGGGGCGATTAATGGAAGCGCGGGCAAAAGGCCGCACCAGTGAAGCCATTTCGCATTTGGTAAAACTTCAACCTCATACTGCAACGCGAATTGAAAATGGGCAACATCAAATTGTCGATATTGCACAGATTCAAATTGGCGATAATTTGCTGGTGCATCCCGGTGAACGCATTGCATTGGATGGTGAAGTGATTGAAGGTGAATCTTTTGTTGATGAATCCATGATGACCGGCGAATCAGTACCCGTTAAAAAAACAATCGCAACAAAATTAACGGGTGGCACATTAAATACCACTGGCTCGCTGACTTATCGCGTAACCAAAATTGGTAAAGACACAGTGCTTGCGCAAATTATTGAATTGGTAGAAACCGCACAGGGTTCAAAATTACCGATTCAGGCATTGGTTGATCAAATCACTCGCTGGTTTGTCCCTGCTGTAATCCTGATTGCATTGATCACATTTTTAGTTTGGTTTTTTATTGGGCCTGCTTAGTGGGATTTTTAAATTTTAAACTTTACAA
>CAMLRJ010000366.1 GCA_946482345.1 uncultured Cellvibrio sp. | reverse complement strand
ATTTTTAATGGCCAAACCGGTGTGGCTATGGCCACCACCGATTACCTGCCTGCCCGTGGAACCGTGAGTAGTTGGGGTGACAGTTATGGTAACCGTGTAGACCGTTTCCTGGCGGGTGTTGCTTATCTCGATGGCTCACGTCCAAGTCTGGTGATGACCCGTGGTTATTACACTCGCGCAGTGCTGGTGGCTTGGGACTGGCGCAATGGCAGCCTCAGTCGTCGTTGGACTTTTGATAGCACGAGCAGTGGCAATGGTGGTGCAGCGGGGCAGGGTGCTCACAGCCTGACTATCGGTGATGTTGATCAAGATGGAAAAGACGAAATTGTGTATGGCGCCGCCACTATCAATGACAACGGGACGCTGATGTATTCCACTGGCCTGGGTCATGGTGATGCCTTGCATCTGTCTGACTTCCTGCCCAGCCGTGCAGGACTGGAAGTATTCATGGTTCATGAATCTCCATCCAGCTATGGTAATCACGGCGTTGAAATGCATGATGCCAAAACCGGCCAGATCATCTGGAGTATCGCTGGTGGTGGTGCTGATATTGGTCGTGGTGTGATTATGGATATTGATCCGCGTACCGCTGGTGCAGAAAGTTGGGCCAGTGTGGGTGGAATCAACAGTGCTACCGGTAGTCAGATAACCTCAACAAAACCGGCATCTACCAACTTTGCTGCCTGGTGGGACGCAGACCTGTTACGCGAACAACTGAACAACACCATGATCGACAAGTGGAACTACAGCAGCAACTCCAGCTCGCGTTTGTTGACCGCTTACAACTATGGCGCTGCATCCAACAATGGCACCAAATCTACACCGGGTTTGTCGGCGGATTTGTTTGGCGATTGGCGTGAAGAAGTCATTTGGCGTCATGAAAACAATAGCCAACTGTTGGTGTTTTCAACTACCGCAGTGACCAGTCACAAATTGCGAACGCTGATGCATGACATCCAATACCGTATTGCAATTGCCTGGCAAAACGTCGGCTACAACCAACCACCACACACCAGCTTTTTCCTGGGTGATGGTATGGCGACACCGGCTGTTCCGACTTTGAACTTTGTGGGCACCAACCCCAATCCGACCAACCCGACCAGCTCAAGTTCGTCATCCAGCTCCAGTTCAAGTTCGGCAGCTTCAACAGTGACCGTTAATCTCGGAGGCACCGCTGGCAATGGCCAGGTTGCACTCAACTGGTCAGTCAGCGGAACCATCACCGGGATTGAGATCTATCAGGACACTGACTCTGATCCATCTGGCCGTGTGCGTATTGCCTCCCTCAGTGCCAGCGCCCGCAGCTATACCGCCACAGGCCTCACCAATGGCACGCCTTACTGGTTCTGGGTGAAATACACCACGGCAGATGGCAGCGCCAACTCCAACGCCTACAGTGCAACCCCTTCCGGCGGCACAGTCAGTTCCAGCTCCAGCTCGCGCTCCAGCAGTTCAACGGCTGTAACCTCAAGTTCAAGTCGTTCAAGTTCTGTTTCGAGTTCCAGTCGTTCAAGCTCCAGTACAGTTTCCAGTTCCCGCAGTTCAAGCAGTACAGCAACTAATGGCAGCGGAAGTTGTACTTATGTGGTCAGCAATAACTGGGGATCAGGTTTCACAGGTGCCATTCGCATCACCAACAATGGCAGCAGCGCAATTAATGGCTGGTCAGTCAATTGGACTTACTCTGGCAGCACTCGAATTTCCGGGGCCTGGAATGCAACTGTTAGTGGAAGCAATCCATACTCCGCAACCGGAGTTAGTTGGAACTCAACTATTCAACCAGGTCAAACTGTTGAATTTGGCTTCCAGGGTACACATTCCGGAACAGCTGAAACTCCAGCGGTAACGGGTTCAGTTTGTAATTAAGTTTGGTGACGTCATTCCTGCGAAGGCAGGAATCCAGCTCAACGGTGTTCATTCAAGTCAAGAGCTGGTTCCCTGCCTTCGCAGGGATGACGACTGAAATCAAGATGCAACTAAAGTAAAAATGCAACTGAAATCAGATGTACGAAATAAAAAGCCGATGATTTTTTCATCGGCTTTTTATTTTTTTATTTTTTATTTCAAACATCACGCATGCCAATAACGATCATTTTCACCCAGCCATCGGTTCATTAGTGGTTGGCAATTTTCCGGATACTGATGTAAAAGTTGATTTGCAATTTTTCTAACATTTTCCAGAAGTTGTGCGTCGCGTTGTAAATCAGCAATTTTTAATTGCATGTCGCCGGTTTGTTTTGTTCCCAAGACTTCACCCGGGCCTCGCAGTAATAAATCCTGTTCTGCGATATAAAAACCATCATTGCTTTCCCGCATCACTTGCAAACGCGCTTTGCTGTGTTGTGATAAAGGTGATGCATAAAGTAAAACGCAATGGCTGGCGATTGAACCTCTTCCTACGCGCCCGCGCAATTGATGTAATTGCGCAAGGCCCAGGCGTTCCGGATTTTCAATAATCATCAAACTGGCATTGGGCACATCCACGCCCACTTCAATTACCGTTGTGGCAACCAATAATTGAATCGCACCTGTTTTGAATGCATTCATGACGGCATCTTTTTCTGCCGGTTTTAATCGCCCGTGTATCAAACCTATGCGGACAGATTGTAAAACGCTGGCAAGTTGTGTCGCCGTGACTTCTGCTGCCTGTGCTTCAAGTTGTTCCGATTCTTCAATCAAGGTACAAACCCAATAAACCTGTTTGCCTTCTGTGCAGGCGTGATGAACACGTTGAATCACTTCATCGCGACGAGCGTCGCTGATGGTGACAGTGGTGACAGGTGTTCTTCCGGGAGGTAACTCATCAATAACCGAAATATCCAGATCCGCATAAGCACTCATCGCCAGTGTTCGTGGAATCGGTGTGGCCGTCATAATTAATTGATGTGGTCGCGTATGATCATGATTGGCTTTGTTGCGCAACGACAAACGTTGCTGCACACCAAAGCGATGTTGCTCATCAATAATAATTAATCCCAATTTTAAAAAATTAACACTGTCCTGAAAAAGAGCGTGAGTGCCGACAATAATTTGCGCATTTCCGTTTGTAATTGCCGCCAATTGTTCACGCTTTTCTTTTGCACCCAATCGGCCGGTTAACCATCCAACATTAATGGATAAAGGCTGCATCCAATTTGAAAAATTAATTTTATGTTGTTCCGCCAAAATTTCAGTCGGCGCCATAATTGCCACCTGATATCCATTGGCAACAGCGATTAATGCGCTCATTGCTGCAACCAGTGTTTTCCCCGAACCTACATCACCTTGTACCAATCGTAACATCGGAATATTTTTTTGCAGATCAGTTTCGATTTCTGCAAAAACACGCATCTGTGCAGATGTTGGTTTGAACGCAAGCTGCGATAAAAATCTTTGCTGCAAGGAGTTATTTGTACACAATTCAGGTGCGGCATCCATTTGCAAATTACGACGCAATATCAACAAGCTTAAATGGTGCGCCAACAGCTCTTCAAATGCCAAACGCTGTTGATGCGGATGCTGGCCATTTTCCAGTAAGGTCGAGTAACTGCTTGCGGGTGGTTGATGCAAAAACTGAATCGCCTCCGCCAGTGTTGCCTGATTTTTTTGTCGCAACCCTTCCGGTATTAATTCGCGCAAAGGATGTTGATTTAACCAACTTAATGCCTGTATCGCCAATATGCGCATACGGGTTTGCGTCAACCCTTCGGTTGCCGGATACACAGGTGTTAAATGTTCTTGCAGTGTTTGCGGTTTTTGTTCATCCAGAAATTCATATTCAGGATGATAAAATTCCAAACCGGCTGCACCGCGACGCACTTCACCTATAACACGAATGCGACGCCCCACTGCAAAACCTTGTTGCTGCGATTTATTGAAATGATAAAAACGTAAACTCACTGTGCCCGTTGCATCCTGCATTTTGCATAACAAACTGCGGCGCTTACCAAAAACCACATCACTCGCCCGCACTTCACCTTCAATCACCACATTAGTGCCAGGTTGTAATGCAGCAACAGGTGTTACACGGGTTCGATCCAAATAACGCAATGGAAGATGAAACAATATGTCCTGAATTGTATTCAAACCCAGTTTTGCCAGTTTTACCGCCAACACACTGCCCACACCTTTTATTTGTGTAACGGCAATTTGATCCAGTGACAATTGATTCGTATCGGTAGATTTTTTCAAGTCATGACCTTGCGGGATTTTTGTTGGATATTACCGCATCTATTGATAAATAAAAAAGCCGATCCATGAGATCGGCTTTTTTATTTGCAAAATACCAACAGATTATTTTTTCAGCTCAAACCTGTAGGTTTCACTTTCCACTGTTCCACCGCGCCCATCATCGACCAACACTTTCCAGTAATAAGCTTCACCGGGTTTGAGTTGGGTAAGGGTTGTGCTTAA
>CAMLRJ010000365.1 GCA_946482345.1 uncultured Cellvibrio sp. | reverse complement strand
CGGTGTAGCGGCTTCTTTTTCGTCTTGAATAAAACGCAACAAACTGCATTCGAGTGCATCCAGCAATAATGGTTTTTGAAAAGTACCCAACACATTCAAACCATCCGCCTCAGCCATAGTGCCCACACTGGAAATTAAAATAGGATCTTTGGCGCTCAGGATAATCACACTGCTGTTAATTTTTTTCTGCGCAATAGATCGAATTAATTCCACACCATCCATGATCGGCATTTCCAAATCAATCACAATCACATTGACTTTTTTCTTATCAAGAAATTGTAAAGCATCCACACCATTGGCTGCATCAAATAAAGATTCCACACCCAGTTCATGACACAAAGCTTTGGTGTATTCGCGTTGCGTAAGGCTGTCATCCGTTACCAGCACACTTAATTTTGAAATTGATGTCATGACTTGCCTCCCAGTATCGCAAGACGTATGTCCTGCAGGGGCACAATCCGTTTAACTCCTCCCAGTTTTATTGCTTCCTTGGGCATCCCATACACGACACAGGTTTCTTCGTCTTGCGCATAAGTCATGCTGCCTGCATCAAACATTTCTTTTAGTCCTCTGGCACCATCGTCACCCATGCCCGTCATAATAATTCCTGTGGCATTTCTGCCAGCAAACTTCGCTACCGAGCGAAATAAAACATCGACAGATGGGCGATGCCGATTAACCATTGGGCCATCAATCACTTCTACGTGATAGTAAGCACCACTACGTTTTAATGTCATGTGTTTTCCACCGGGTGCAATTAATGCAAGCCCGGGAATGACACGATCATTATTTTTGGCCTCGCGCACTTCAATTTGCGATACCTTGTTAAGCCGATCTGCAAACGAAGCCGTAAATTTTTCTGGCATGTGTTGAACAATAACCAAACCGGGACAAACACCCGGCAAGGCTACCAATACATTTTCCAACGCCTGTGTACCGCCTGTTGAAGTTCCTATAGCAACAATTCGTTCCGTGGTTTGCACCATGGCAGAACTTGTTGTTACCAACGGCGCCATGTCATCCAAGGTTATTTTTTTCGCAACATTAATGGGGGGTTTATTAAGATGACGTACCTTGGCATTGGCCGCAGCGCGTACCGCCATAACCAATTGAACTGCAGATTCTTGCAAGAAATTTTTTAATCCCATTTTGGGTTTTGTAATAATTTCTACAGCGCCTGCTGCAAGAGCCTGCAATGTTGTTTCTGCTCCCTTTTCTGTTAATGAAGAACAAATAACAACGGGTGTTGGGTGTTCAGCCATAATTTTTTTTAAAAACGTGATACCGTCCATGCGTGGCATTTCAACATCCAACACTATGACATCGGGCCATTCACGTGATAGTTTTTCCATTGCAAATACAGGGTCGGACGCAGCACCTATAACATTAATGTCAGGTTCACTATCCAGTATTCCCATGAGTACCTGACGCACAACAGCAGAATCATCTACCAATAAAACTTTTATTGTTTTCATTGATTCTTACTCCTCGCGATGGGTTGATAGCGTACCCAAACATGACCCGTCCAAATATCAAAAATAACATTCCTGTGCCCTCTTAAACCGACATGGTGCGAAGTCAAGGTTAAATTGTGATGCATCAAAAGCCTTTGTGCTGCTTCGATATTTCTTACTGATACACCTTCGTGGTATTTCGAATGAGTATCAAAAAACATACTGCCGCCACCAAACAATTTCACCTGATAATCTTTGGGTTCAGTTTTATGGCGTCTGGCTTCTATCAAGAACAGTTGTATTGCTTCATCTGCATATTTCCCCTGCAGACCATCATTTTTTTTTACTCCACGGCTTGGCAACATGTAATGACACATACCACCGATGTGCAAAACCGGGTGCCACATGGTAATTGAAATACAAGATCCCAATACTGTTCGAATACGTGTGTGGGCATCACCAAAGTAAAAATCACCGGGCTGCAAAAAAATTTCCATTACTCCCGGTGGTGTTTTCATGGCTTGCGATATACCGATGGCAGAATAACTTTTAACACATCGGTAACACCATTAAGGCTTTCCGAATGGCTTACAAAAAAATAACCACCGGGTTTTAGCTTGGGTAACATACGTGCAACCACTTTTCGTTTGGTTTCCTGATCAAAATAAATCATTACATTACGCAAGAAAATAACATCAAACTCTCCCACATTGGGCAATGCTTCATTCAGATTGATCTGTGCAAAACTCACGCGGTTGCGCAAGTCACGGGAAATTAAAAAAGTGCCGTCCTGATTGCCTACACCTTTCAAACAATATTCCGATAATAAATGTTTGGGAATATTGCTGGCGCGAGTCATAGGGTAGTGGGCATTATTGGCAATCTGTAATACCTGAATACTGATGTCTGAACCAAAAACCTCCCACTGCGTAGTCGTTAATTGATCCGCCAATGTCATGGCAATACTGTAGGCCTCTTCACCAGATGAACTGGCTGCACTCCAAATACGAAATGGCCGCGCGGGAACAATGTGAGGCAATATGTTTTGTCGGAGAAAATCAAAATGTTTTGGCTCACGGAAAAAATAGGTTTCGTTGGTAGTGAGCAAGTCTATCGCCATTTGTAATTCTACCGTCGCTGTTTTACTCATGATCAAATCAAAATATTCACCATAACTTTTCAATTGATAATGGGTTATACGTTTTTGCAGGCGTCCTGCCACCAATGCTTTTTTTGCCGAGGTTAAATTAATTCCTGTCGCACTGTATAGCCAGGATTTAAACTTGGAAAACTCAGCATCTTTTAATTGCGGTAGATTCACACTCAAAGTCCGACCAATTTTAACCTTGTCATGATTTTTTATTGTTGATCCGTCAAAGTGAGGCTTGCTTCCGATAACATCGACATTTCCTCAACCGACAAGACCCGTTCAACATTCAATACAATGACAAATTTTCCATTCACTTTGGCCATACCATTAATAAAATCTACACGAATTTTTGCACCAAAACTGGGGGCAGGCTCAATTTCAGATCGCGGAATTTCAATAACGGCAGATACCGCATCTACCATAACACCTACATCCTGTTTATCACCGCCTTCTGTATTCGCTTCAATAATCACAATACAACTGCGCCGCGTGGCCTCCGAAATTTTGCGACCAAAACGCGCAGACAAATCAATAACGGGCACTACAGCACCTCGCACATTAATAACACCGCGCACAAAGGTCGGCATCATAGGTACCGTTGTAATATTTCCATACTCGATGATTTCTTTAATTGCCAAAATACCTATGGCAAACATTTCTCCACCGAGCAGAAACGTAAGATACTGCGATTCCTCTTGATTAATCGGGGATGCAGAGTGATTGGTAACAACAAGCTCTCCCATGACAACCCCCAATTAGAAACGTGTAAATTCATGTTCTGCAACGCCAGTCCCGGAGGAAAGATTTGATGCACTGGATTGGCGAACATTCCCGATTTTTTTCTCACGGCCCGGTGTATTGCGCGATCCCGTTTTGATTTTGTTACTGCCGCTTTCTACCGTAAAGAAACTCATCACTTGTTGTAATTGTTCAGCCTGACTACTCATTTCTTCCGATGTTGCAGCCAACTGTTCACTGCTTGATGCATTTTGTTGGGTAATTTGATTCAACTGTGTCATGGCACTATTGATTTGACCTACACCACTGGCCTGCTCTTCTGATGCTGCACTGATCTCTTGTACCAGGTCAGATGTTTTATTAATTGACGGCACAATTTCATCCAATAACTTACCGGCTTTTTCAGCAAGTTCTACACTGCTTGAAGAGAGTTCACCAATTTCCTGTGCGGCCACTTGACTACGCTCGGCGAGTTTACGGACTTCAGCAGCAACAACCGCAAAACCTTTTCCATGTTCACCTGCACGCGCAGCTTCAATCGCCGCATTCAAAGCCAATAAATTTGTTTGATACGCAATGTCATCGATAATGCCTATGCGTTTTGCAATTTGTTTCATTGCGTTTACTGTCTGTTGAACAGCTTCGCCACCTTCTGTTGCTTCTTTGGCAGCTTTACTGGCCATCCCGTCCGTTACTTTGGCATTTTCTGTATTCTGATTAATGCTCGCGCTCATCTGTTCAATTGACGAACTTGTCTCTTCAACACTGGCTGCTTGTTCACTGGTGGCCTGGCTCATGGATTGCGCCGTTGCGCTTACTTCTTCAGATGCGCTTGCAAGGCTATCAGCAGAAGCTACAACGTCCGTAATAATTTGCTTCAATTTTTCAGACATAGTGTGAATAGCTTGTAACAACATACCCACTTCATCTTTTCGATCAACCAACACTTCAACGGTAAGATCCCCTTGCGACAAGCGTGTTGCAATATCTCGTGCTCTGGTCACCGGAACAGTTATGCTACGAGTAATAAAAAATGCAAGAACCATTGCCAGTAGTACACC
>CAMLRJ010000364.1 GCA_946482345.1 uncultured Cellvibrio sp. | reverse complement strand
AACGATCTAAAACAAAAACTAAACCTCGAAACCGCACAAATCCGCTGGCATGAACTGCAGCGATATTTTGCGTCTGGCAATGCAATTTTTGTAGATGCTTCACTTGATTTAATTCAAGTCGCCACAAAAATTTCTGAAGACAATGCCGTGCAAATTAAACACTGGATGGAAACAGGATTGTTGGATGTAGTGAAAGATGCACAAGCCGTACAGTGGTATGAAGAAGATGCAGTTGTGTGGGCACTGGTCATCAAACCCTGGGTTTTGGTTCAACCATTAAAAAATTAATCACTATGCGACATATACGAAGAGCAACCAAAGAAGATTCGAATTTAATTGCTGATCTTTATCGCGAATTAGTACCCGACTCCCCTATTTCGGTACTACCTGAACGAGTCGATACTCTTGCCAAAAGCGATCAAACTTTTTTGTTAGTTTGCGACGACGATGGTGATATTATCGCCACCGCCCTGCTCTGTTTATGCCAGGACGTGATGTATAACAACCAGCCTTTTGCCATTGTGGAAAATGTTATAGTCCATTCACAATATCAGCGCGAAGGCGTAGGTAAAAGTATGATGGATTACATTGAAGACCTTTGCTTGCAACAGGATTGTTCAAAAATTATGTTGCTGACCAGTCACGAAAATCGTAACGCTCGCGATTTTTACACCGCCATGGGGTATGACCCCGATGCGAAGATTGGTTTTGTAAAATACCGAAAATATTTTGGCCACTAATTTCCCAACAGGAATTTTATTATGAACCTTACTGCATCCGGCATAGCCATCCGATTTTTGTTTGCATTATTACTAGTGCTGCTTAGTTACAACCCCAGCGGTTATTCTTATTTTCACTGGCTCTATAACACGATTACTCACATCACTCCTTACATAGTAATCGCAGGTATTTTGTTACTGATTGGTTGGGGCGTTTATATAAAAGCCACGCTCAATTCATTAGGATTTGTAGGCATACTGGTTCTCGCTGCGCTCTTTGGTAGTTTGGTGTGGTTATTTATTTACTGGGGCTGGTTGAGTGTTACCAATATTTCTGCAATGGCATGGGTCATTGAAATTTTACTTTCCGCCCTACTCTGCGTCGGCATGTGCTGGTCCCACTTCACCCGCCGCATGAGCGGACAAGTGGACGTGGATGAGATTGAAGAGAAGTAACATCAATGGAAAAATTTAACAAAATAATGTGGATGATTTTTTATAGACAAGCTGGAAACTACTAGCTGGACTTAATACTTTTTAAAGCTTCTAGCCCAAGGGATAACATCCAGAGGAAGTTGATCTGCAACTAGGAATTGCTGCCAGCCTTGGTGTGACACCAAGCCTCCAACCTCCAGCTCTTTAAACCAGAACCACAGATTTTTTTGTCTTTTTTTAATGGCAAAATCATCTGTTGGCCATCCAAGCAACTCTAAAAACATTGAGTCATTGGCTAATGACTCAAGCAATACAACATCCCCCTGATTTTTTACTATCTTGTAATGCCAAACCAAACTTTTCCAAACCGGCCAAGTAGTATTCCATGCTTCTGAAAATGATCCGGCATTGACGGGTGGAGGTAGATTAATCTTGTTAGCTAAGAATTGAAGTTTTTCAAGATGGTTTAACTTCTTAAATTTATCAGCAAAATCTTTGTTCGCTCGTTTAATTTTTTCTTTTTTATCTATTTGGATTTTATACTTGATTTTGGATAATTCCACCAACTTATCTATCCAATGCTCTATCCCAACCCACTCTAGCAAGCAGGAATCTCCCGATATTTCACCGCGTTCATTGATATTTGCCCAAATAATTAGCGCAGTGCCTGAATCATAAAAAATGTCTTTCGATATTCCTCTCAATACAAAATAGATACGAATATGGGTTTTACCATTAATGACAGCAGTTACGCAAAAATATTGGTCAGTCTCTGTCCAATTATCTAAGATTGTAGTAATTGAAGGTTGGTGCACCTCCACAACAGTAACGTCAGTATTACTGTTATCTTTATATGATCCTTTAATTTCAGGCCAACTGTATTCATTCAACCAATCAACATTACCCAAGCTCAGATGATGACAATATCTTTTTAAGGCATGCCACTCTATTCGCTCAGATTCTAAAATGTCTTTCTTTAGCCGCTCCTCTGCTTCGCAAATCAAGTGCAATACGTCATTGCAAAATACCCATCGTCTTGACGCACTCTGTAAAATTGCAGATTTTATTTCTTCATAGGTTGCATTCCATTCAAGCATACGAAGATCAATTTCAATACATGACAGCTTTTCTTCTTGATATTTTATTTCTTCAATTTCCGTCTTTTTATGAGTAACGTATATCTCCACAGCCATTGAATGATTCCCATTATGAACCACTAAATCAGCAATTAAATCTGAGCGTACTCTTACTTCTTGCCTAGCGGACTCTAAATAAAAATAGTCAGGCTTATATTCCCATGATCTATTATGAGACTGATTTCTAATATCCTTTAAGGTCACAACACCTTGAGCTTGTGGCAAATAGAGTAAATTTCGCTTCTGAGCCAAATCTTCTAGTATTTCTTTTGCAGCACGATGAAGCACTCCCTCGCCAAAACATTCTATTGATACTGCATGAGCGAAATGCCAAACAACCTTTTTACCTTGTCTAGCAATAAGAGGGGTTCCGCAATCTAAACAGAAGCATTCACATTTTTTTCCGCGCTTCACATCACTAATGTGAACCGTGGATCCCAATCGATTAAGGCCCCAACCAAGCTTTATTTCGTCCATACGTCATTATGAGTAATTAACAATTTTTTGGCATGACATTTTATTAACCTTTTATTTTGAAAATTCTTTCCACAAACTTTCGAATTCGTTCAAATAAGCAGAAACCAATTTGGGTTCATCGGTAACCAGGATATTTTCCTGATTGTAATCAGATGCAGATCGAGTCCAGTTAAAGCTGCCATTTACCAGAACTTTTTTATCAATGACGGCGAATTTATGATGCATGTGATTTTCGGTGTTATCCATTCGAATATCGATTCCCTTATCAATCAAATAAAATATATCGCTACCTTCATCTCTGGCTTTATCATTATCGGTAATTACTCTTACATTAATTTTACGTTGATGCGCGGCATAGATGGCATCCGTTAAACGATCATCCGAAATAGTGAAGACGCTAATGTCGATGGTTTCGCGCGCACTGACTAATAAATCGAGCAACTGACGACGACAATCTTCGCCGGGGCTAAAATGGGCTTCAGCAATAGACGAGGTTTTGGATTGACGAAAATTATCTATAGCTTTGGTGAGCTTTTCCAACCAAAGTAAAACAGCAACAGCATTATCACCACCAATACGAATAGGATCTCGCGCAAGCTGAAACGCTTTATTACGCGCAAATGCAATATCGTCATTTGCTAGTCGCGGTAATATTTCGCGCAATTCCAACGCTTCAGACTGACTTAATTTGAAATCTTCCAAACTGGCGGTTAACCATTGTTCCAATTCTTGCTGCCGCATATCACTCTCTACTGTTTATTTTTAAAAAATCTGTGTCGGACAAAAGCAAACATCACTCCTGAAAACGCACCAAATAAATGTGACTCAAAAGAAACCGACGGATCACCCGGTAAAACACCCCAGAGCATGCTGCCGTAAAAAAATATCACCACCAATGCAATTACAATGTTGATAAAACGACGATCAAACCATGCGGTTGCAATGGTTAAACTCCACAAACCGAATATCCAACCACTCGCACCTAAATGCACGGCAGGGCGATCGAAACACCAAACCAATATTCCAGTGAGTGTAATAATAAAAAAACTGCTCCACAGATAATGTCTCAATGAATGCACAAACAACAAGCTGCTAAAAATAAAAAATCCGATCAGATTATTAATTAAATGAGCCAGGCTAGCATGGAGAAACGGCGCAATATAAATGCCGGGTAGTGATTCCAGTTGTCTTGGTAACAAACCAAATTGGTTTAACCCACCATTAAATGCCCAGTTGAAAACATGGGCAACAACCATCACCCCGGCAAACAAAAATGCCCAGCGAAATTTTGAGGATAGACGCCGCATCTCTTGATGTCCGCCTGGTTGTTTCGTTTAAGGTGACGGTGGCGACTTTGGTTTTCTGTTAGCAGCAAGTTCCTGTTGCAGAGTTTTGATTTGCGTAGATACCTCGACAATTTTTTCGTGATTGCGCAAATCAATATCCAGTTTTTTATCCATATTTCTCACCAAAGGCATAATCGCATGCTCAAGAGTATTCGCAATCACCAGCAACACTTTATCAAGACCTTCTACTGGTTGATTAATCACTTCAACTTTGGGCGATGACAATTTTGCTAATTGTTTACCAAGCACTGCCATATCGGGTGAGGCAGTCATCTGGGATTTTTCAGCACCTGAG
>CAMLRJ010000363.1 GCA_946482345.1 uncultured Cellvibrio sp. | reverse complement strand
ACCTACACATGCTATCGAAGAGGGCTTGGTCACTGGCCATTAATCGCTGAGAATTTTCTTACACAGTTTTCAGGACATAAAAAAACCGATCCAGATGGATCGGTTTTTTTACACTCAAATATTTTTATTCCCACAAATGACGATTATAAAAAACATTCATCTGTATCAAGATTACAGCAATTCAACTCCGATTACTTCACTAAAAACTTGAAAGACAATGCCGAATTGTATTCTTCACCGGCTTTCAAAATAGTCGAAGGGAAATTGGATTTATTGGGTGAATCAGGAAAATGTTGTGGCTCCAGGCAAATGCCTCCGCGATAAACAAAATCTACACCCTTACCTTTCACTTTACCGTCCAGAAAATTACCGCTGTAAAATTGAATACCAGGTTCATCTGAATAAACTTCCAATACACGACCGGATTTTGGATCATAAAAACGTGCGTCCAATCCCCATTCGTTATCCGATTTTTTATTCAATACCCAGTTATGATCATAACCGCCACCATTTTTTAATTGATCATTTTTTTGATTGATCATGTCGCCAATAGCATGGCTCCTGGTGAAATCAAATGGAGTACCTGCGACAGGAGTCAACTCACCTGTTGGAATCAAACCGGAATCGATTGGCGTGAATTTACTGGCATTGATCATCAATTCCTGATCCAGGATAGTGCCACTGCCCGCCAAATTAAAATAAGGATGTTGAGTCATATTAATCGGAGTCGATTTATCCGTGGTCGCGTGATATTTCATAATAAATTCATTATCGTTGGTCAGCTGATACACCGCTGTCACTTTCAGATTACCGGGATAGCCCTGATCGCCATCAGGACTGAAATGTGTGAGGGTTACACCTACAGTGGATTCAGTTTTGAATGCGTTTGATTTCCACAAAATTTTATCAAAACCCACTGTTCCTCCATGCAAGTGATTGGCGCCATCATTCAAGGTCAGTTGATATTTTTTGCCATCCAGTGTGAATTGTCCTTTGCCAATTCGATTACCGTAACGACCGATAATCGCACCAAAGAATGAAGTGTTTTTTATGTAGCCATCAACATTATCAAACCCCAATACAATATCGCCCATCACACCTTTTTTATCAGGGACTATGATCGATGTAATAACACCCCCGTAGTTAGTCACTTTTACAACTACGCCATTGGCGTTAGTTAAGGTGTATAGAACAGCCTCTTCTCCACTTGGCAACTTTCCAAAAGAAGATTCCGTTACGCTGACTTTGGATAAAGCAGTTTTTGCAGTTTCTGCACATAAAATATTTGCAACAAACGACATGCAAATTACCGATACCAAACAAACCAATCGTATATGTTTCATTTTATTCTCCAGTGTTTTGTAAATCGTTTTTACCTGTTATCCATGTTCAATCAATCTTCAATAACCGAAGGTCGTCCAAATTTCGGCATTCCATTTGAATCCCACCGCAATGGTTTAACAAAAGTATGCCTGTCCGGATTCCATAATGGGTCGCCAATTATTTCCGTATAGGTTCTGGCGTGATACACCAACATCACCGTTTCACCATCTTCTGCATAAGTAAAACTGTTATGTCCAGGCCCATAAATTTTATGTTCATAACAGGTTTTCAGCACCGGCTCTTTGGATTTTGTCCAGGAGGCAGGATCAAGTAAATCGGCATTTTCATCTGCCCACAATAAACCCATTGCATAATTTTCATCAGTAGCACTTGCAGAATAACTGATGAAAATTTTTCCATTGCGTTTAATAACAGAAGGGCCTTCGTTAACCCAAAAAATAATCGTTTCCCAATCATATTCTGGCTTGCTTAACATCACAGGTTTTGCCGCAATTTCCCATGGTGTTTTCATAGGAGCAATATAAAGATTGGAGTTTCCTTCAATTGTTTTATCTTTTTGTGCCCACAAATAATACAACACGCCGTTATGGGTAAAAGTGGTTGCATCAAGACAGAATGTATCAATTCCAGTGTCAACTTGCCCTTTAAATTCCCACTCGCCTTCCAAAGGATTGGCATTGGCGTTACAAATTGCATACATACGATGTTGAAATAATTTGTCTTTAATTTCACGAGAAGGTGCAGCAGCAAAATAAACATACCAGGCATAATCACCGGTTTGCGGATTTTTGTTGTAATGCAATTCAGGCGCCCAAATCAATTCACTGTAAGCACCGGTATCCGGTTTATGCCAAACATCGACTGTTTTAGCGGTTGCAAGTTCCGCAATGGTTTTTGCACGACGAAGTTCAATACGATCATACTGCGGAACCGATGCCGTGAAATAATAATAACCGTCAGTGTGTTTATAAATATAAGGATCTGCGCGTTGTGGAATTAACACTTTTACAATTTCACTCATTGTCACTCCAATTTTCTAACTTCTATTGATGTATGCGAACAGGTATTAATGATCAACTCTTTTTTCGTCAATCATGGTTCTATAAAATTTATCGGTAATTCGATACTTAAACATCACCAAACCCATTAATGCATGAAAGGCTCCGGGGATTATGGTTAACATCAATGCAATGCCCGTCAAAGCAAAAGCAGATTGTTCTTTACCGGCCTCATAACCAAAATAAGTCAGCAGCAAACCGGTGATAAATCCCGCCAAACCTGCACCGGCTTTTTGACAAAATGAAATACCACCGAAAGCCAAACCGGAAACACGTTTGGAATTTTTGACGTGACCATAATCAACAGCTTCCGCTATGGCAGACCAAAATACCGGCGCATGCAAATCAACCACAAACGACAATAAAACATAAAGTAAAATAGCCAAGACCCAATCACCCGGGTCAACGACAAAGAACATCAAAACACTCAATATTCCAACGACAATTTGCGACCAGCGAAATAATTGCACTTTACAAAAACGTTTTGTTACCCAGGTTGATACCACCATCGAAAAAATAGAAGCTGCAATACCAGCACTGGTAAATTTAGCGGCCATGGATTCATCGCCGCCCAAAAAATAAATGCTGTAATAAAAAGCCACACTGCCACGCAAGCTATAACCCAGTGTTCCCAAAATGCATACCGCGCACAAGACCAACCACTGATCATTTTTCAATAACAGTTTTAATTGTTCACTAACAGGTTCTTTATCGACAACATGCTCCACTCTTTCGCGAGTGGTGAAAAAACAAAACAACAACAGACCAACACCAACCAGCGACATAAATCCCATAGCCAGTTGATAGCCTTTTGCCATATCACCATCGCCCCAGAGTTTTGCCAAATCCGGAACTGACGCCACTATGATGACATTGGCAATTTTTGCAAAAAACATTCTGTATCCATTTGCTGATAAACGTTCCTGCGGGTCGGACGTCAACACACCAATATACGAAATATAGGGAATAGCCACACCGGTAAACATCAGAGTTGCCAATAAATAAGTAGCGTAAGCCCAAACCAATTTCATGTTGTAACTAAAATCAGGCGTGGTAAACAATAAAAAAACTGAAACCCCATAAGGAATGGCAAGATATAAAAAATAGGGGCGAAACCGACCATGACGCGATTTATATTTATCGGTAATCAATCCCATCAAGGGGTCAGTCAATGCATCAATAAAACGAGCGGCTAAAAATAATGTCCCTACATGAACAGGTTTAAGCCCGAAGATATCGGTATAAAAATATTGCATAAAATAAAACATAGCAGCGATCATAATATTCACTGCCATATCACCCGCACCAAACCCGGTTTTTTCCAAAACGGATAATTTTTGCATTTGCATTATTATTCTCTAGTTGCTTGTTATGGGTTGTAAAAAGGCGGCATAACTATGCCGCCTTTTTTCTCTCTCACACAGGCGTTACATGTGCAATGCAAGCCTGTTTCTCTCTGCTTGTTAAACTTTCAAACTACTTATTAATCTTTCAGAAATTTCTATTCAATTACACGCCATCTTTCAAATGATAGTAAGCAGCGTTGTGGCGCAATTCAGTTTTAAAATCACGCACGCGTGTATCGGCACCTATCACCACCGCTTCAATACCTGCTATTTCAGCGTAATCAACCACTTCATCTGCAGTGATGCCTTGAGTGTAAGCACTGTGATGCGCACCGCCTGCTTGAATCCAGGCTGCTGCTGAAATTTCCAAATTGGGACGAGGAATCCAAAGTGCTTTTGCTACGGGCAAATTCGGCAATTCCTGTGGCGGATTTACTGTGTCAACTTCCGCAATAATCATGCGGAAACGCGTTCCCAAATCGATCAATGAAATACACAGTGCAGGGCCTGCTTTGCCGGTGAAAATCAAACGCGCAATATCATTACGACAACCAATAGTATGTAAATGCACTTCCAATTTTGGTTTTGCAGCAGCAATCGAAGGACAAACTTCCAGCATGTGTGCGCCCAACACCTGATCAACTGCTCCAAAATGATAAGTGTAATCTTCCATAAA
>CAMLRJ010000362.1 GCA_946482345.1 uncultured Cellvibrio sp. | reverse complement strand
CTTTATGCGCGTGCCGAGAGCAAATTGTGATAGACGCTCACTTTCACTTATGGAAAATTGGCCACAACGGATGTGTGTGGCCAACAGCCGACCTGACATCTATTTACCGGGATTTTGATTTGAAGTTGATGGAGTCGATTGCTGCCTCGGCCGGTGTTTCATCGGGTGTATTGGTACAGAGTCAGGAGGACGACAGGGATACGGACTATCTTCTCAATCTGGCTGAAAACTCTTCCTTTGTAAAAGCAGTCGTTGGTTGGGTTGATATGCTATCGCCAGTTGCAATTGATCGTATTTCCAATTTAAAGAAATACAGCAAATTCAAAGGATTAAGGCCTATGCTTCAATCATTACCTGAGGATGATTGGATATTGCAACCCGAGCTGGATAAAGTCTTTTGCGCAATGAAACAGCACAATATTTCTTTTGATGCGTTGATCAAGCCACGGCATTTGTTACCTATAGCGGAATTGGCAAAACGCCATCCGGATTTACCTATAGTGATCGATCATGCGGCAAAACCTGTGATAAGCGATCAATTACCGAATGACTGGTGTAAAGGCATGATAAACCTGGCGGGGTTTGCAAATGTCTATTGTAAAATTTCCGGCCTGGTGACTGAAGCCAAGCCACAGCAGTCACCTGAATCTATATCGGCTTACATTCGTTTTTTGCTATCCATTTTTGGTTCGAAGCGGTTAATCTGGGGTAGTGATTGGCCGGTTATCAGATTGGCTGAGGGGAGGGTGGCGATGGATTATTCGGAGTGGCTGGATTTTGTACGGCGAACCCTGAGTGATCTTTCAGAGGATGATATCAGTTCTATTTTCGGTAAAAATGCAGCAACTTTTTATAGTATTTCATAACAAACAGAAGACATCAGGCAATGGCAAAACAATCAAAAGACCTTCAGGAAGACGCAGATGAACTTGAGCCTAAATACAGGGCTCCCGCATTGGAAAAAGGGTTGGATATTCTTGAACTTCTAGCCCGGCATCCCGAACCCATGACCAGTTCGCAAATTGCCACTATGTTGGGGCGATCAGTCAGTGAGCTGTTCCGAATGATTCTGGCACTGGAGTACCGGGGTTATATTTCCCAGGTGGCAGATGGTTACGCTCTCACCAACAAACTGTTCACATTGGGAATTGCTCAGGGCAGCGTGAAAAATTTATTGGAGATAGCTCTGCCTTTTATGAAAGAGTTGAGTATTGAATTGGGGCAGTCCTGTCACTTGGTAGTCCCTTCCGGGGATCAGATGGTGGTGGTCGCTCGTCAGGAAAGCCCGATGGATCTGGGGTTTTCTGTCAGGGTTGGCTACAGGCGTCGTTTGATTGATACCAACTCAGGCGCTTTGTATTTCGGATTGGTCTCTCCTGAAATCAAGCAAAGCTGGTATGCACAACTCTCGGCAGCTGCCACTAAAGAAGATCTTGATCGTTTTCAGGCGCGCGTAGAAACAGGCTTGCAACAGGGTTACATAAAAAAGCCCAGTGATTTCGTCGATGGTGTAATGGATTTTTGTATGCCAATTGTCACTCTGCATGGGCCTGCTGCTGTTCTGATCGTTCCTTTTATCCACATCAAAGCGCAGATATTGCCTGAAGAAAAAATTCTCGACAGCTTACGCAGGACTACGGAAAAAATTTCTCTCGACTTGCTGGATTGAAACATCCGCCAGGTGTTTTCCATTTCTGTGATGTTTGATGATAAGTACGGATGTTTCTCTGTTTTTTAGTTTGGGCTTCCGTTAAAATATTTTCATTGGCAATTAATATTTTAATTATAAAAAATGAGGCTTTGTGACAAGTCGGTCAACACAGAATTATTCTCTTTTTCCTGACAAATCCCTGGTGGGCTTTGGCGCTGCTCCCATAGGTAATCTCTACAGATCTATCAGTGATCAGGATGCCGTGGCCAGTGTCGAGGCAGCATTGGCTGCCGGTATAGGCTATTTTGATACGGCTCCGCATTATGGTTTCGGGCTAAGTGAATCCCGCTTGGGCGCAGCACTTGCGTCCGCAACAATAGCACCGATTATTTCTTCAAAAGTTGGACGAATACTGGTGCCCAGCCAATCAAAAGAGTCACTCCGTCATGGGTTTGCGGATGCCCCTGCTTTGGAACCTGTCTTTGATTATTCTTACGATGGTGTCATGCGTTCATTTGACGAAAGTTTGCGTCGTTTGCAACGGGAAAAAATCGATATTTTATTTGCGCATGATTTGGGTGTGATGACACATGGAGATGAACATCCAAAACGTTTTCGCGAATTTATGGATGGCGGTTACAAAGCGATGCATGCACTCAAATCATCAGGTCTTGTTAAAGCGATTGGTTTGGGTGTTAACGAATGGCAAATTTGTGCTGATGCATTGCAGTATGGTGACTTTGATGGATTTTTATTGGCGGGTCGTTATACCCTGCTTGAACAATCTGCTTGTGAAAATTTTTTACCTCTGTGCGAAAAACATAATGCCTGGGTAGTACTGGGTGGGCCTTTTAATTCAGGTATTTTGGCAACGGGTGTTAAACATAATCGCAATCAGCCTGCACATTACAATTATGCAACTGCGCCGGATTTTATTATTAACAAAGTTGTGCAGTTGGAAACTCTATGTGAAGAGTTTGCAGTGCCATTGGCAGCGGCAGCATTACAATTTCCTGCTGCGCATCCACAAATAGTTTCTGTATTGGCAGGGCTTGCAACAGCATCACAAGTGAATGAAGCGGTGAATTTGATGAAAATAAAAATTCCGGATGAGTTTTGGAACAGGTTACGCGAAAAAGGATTGATACATGATTTGGCTCCCGTTCCTGTTGGTGATAATTTTTTGAGTAATGTTTTATGACGGCCTCATCATCATTAATTTTGCTTCATCCCAACGACAATATATTGGTTTGTGTAAAACACATTAATGCAGGCGATGCATTATGTATTGATGATGAAACAATTCTGAGCCCCATCAGCATAGGTGTGGGACATAAAGTTGCGCGCATTAATATGAAAGCGGGTGAAAAAGTATTTCGTTACGGTGCTCCTATAGGTTCGATGATTGAATCTGTCGCCAAAGGTCATCATGTTCATATGCATAATATGAAAAGTGATTACATCCCCAGTCATACTCGTAGCAGGCAAAATCAAGATCGGAGTGAATCATGAATTCAACAGTAGAATTTTCTGCCTGGCAGCGTGCAGACGGGCGCAAAGGTATTCGCAATGTGATCGTGGTGGCATATCTGGTTGAGTGTGCACATCATGTTTCGCGCATGATTGTGAATCGTGCAAATAATATGGATGTACATTTAATTGGTTTTCCCGGTTGTTATCCCAATCAATATGCCTATGAAATGATGCGTGCTGTGTGTACTCATCCGAATGTGGGTGGCGTGTTGTTGATTTCGCTTGGTTGCGAAAGTATGAATCGTGAAAAATTATTAAAAGAAATTCACGCTAGCGGTCGCCCTGCAGAATTATTGGTGATTCAGGAAGAGGGTGGTACCAAATCCACTATTCATGCAGGGCTCGAAGCGGTTGCACGTTTGCAACAAAAAGCATCACAAGTTGCGCGCGTGCCTATGTATCTGCATGAATTAATTGTCGGGACAATATGCGGCGGTTCTGACGGTACCAGCGGTATTACAGCCAACCCTGCTGTGGGGCGTTGTTTTGACGCTTTGGTTGCAGCAAATGCTATTTGTATTTTTGAAGAAACCGGTGAATTAATCGGTTGTGAAACGATTATGGCGGATCGTGCAATCACGCCTGAATTAGGTCATGAAATTGAAGCCTGTGTTGCCAAAGCAGAACATTATTATCGTGTGATGGGTTTTGGTAGTTTTGCACCGGGTAATGCCGATGGTGGATTAACCACGCTTGAAGAAAAATCCATGGGCGCTTATTCAAAATCTGGTTCATCTCCGATTAGCGGATTAATTAAACCGGGCGATATTCCTCCTGCAGGTGGATTATATTTATTGGATGTGGTTCCTGATGGTGAGCCGCGTTTTGGTTTCCCGAATATTTCCGACAATGCGGAAATTGTTGAATTGATTGCTTGTGGCTCGCATGTCATTTTATTTACAACCGGCCGTGGATCAGTTGTTGGTTCTGCAATTTCGCCTGTAATAAAAATTTGTGCAAATCCTGAAACCTATAAACGACTATCGGAAGATATGGATGTGAATGCCGGAAAAATTTTGGAAGGCGAAGCAACATTGGATCAAGTCGGTGAAGAAATTTTACAACATGTTATTGATGTCGCCTCAGGTAAGCGCAGCTTGTCAGAAGATTTGGGACATCAGGAATTTATTTTGACTTATAAAGCGTTTGAACCTATTGGGCCAAGTTGTTTACCGGTTCGGCAAATTGCGTAAAAACATGACCCCCTCCTAACCTCCCCGTACAGAAACCAGTCCCTATGGTTTCCCCTTCGGGC
>CAMLRJ010000361.1 GCA_946482345.1 uncultured Cellvibrio sp. | reverse complement strand
GCGAATTGTTAATTGTTTGAAAAAGATGACTTTGTCTATTCAACATTTGTCGCGGGAAAAGTTTATTCAAGCGGTAATACCGGACACCTCGTCGGTGGTGATTTTTGTCTGCAACAGAGAATCATTATTGGATTCAGGATTCAAATCTGCTTTTCTGCAACATTTACAAAGGTTCCCTGAAAAAATTAACCTGTGTCTGATCCCCGCATCATCTGCATGTGAAGGTTTGGATCTCATTAAATTATTTGACGATTTTATTTGCTGGCCGTGTTCATCCAGTGAATTATCCATGCGCCTGCAGTCTTATATAAATACAGATGCTGTGCTTGATACGGATCTGCAAAAAGCAGAATTTATTTCAAGATTTTCAAAACTAAATTTAAGTGGAACTTCTGATAATTTTTTGCAGGTTTTATGCTTGATTGAAAAAATAGCCAGGCATCAGGCAACTGTGTTAATTCAGGGGGAGACCGGTACTGGAAAAGAAAATGCAGCGCGTGCCATCCACTATTTAGGTAATCGTGCGGCTTGCCCATTTGTGCCAATAAATTGCGCAACCATTCCGGATGATTTATTAGAAAGTGAGCTTTTTGGCCACGAAAAAGGCGCATTTACCGATGCCAAACAAAACAAAGAGGGATTGGTAGAAGTTGCTAATGGTGGAAGTTTATTTCTCGATGAAGTCGATAGTTTGAGTGCCAAAGCACAGGCGGCGTTGTTACGTTTTTTACAAACACAAGAATACCGGCCTGTGGGTTCTAAAAAAATGTTACGGGCAAACGTCAGAATTATTGCAGCCACCAATGCGGACTTGAAAGGTTTATCCAATAAAAAAATATTCAGGGAAGATCTTTTTTTCCGATTAAATGTGTTGGGTCTCACTATGCCGCCATTGCGCGACAGAAAACCGGATATACCGATAATTGCAGAGAGCTTAATGCAGCGTTTTGCCAAAGAGTATGACTTGCCAATTAAATTACTTTCGCAACAAAGTTTGCGTTATCTGCAGCAGCAATCATGGCCGGGCAATGTTCGTGAATTTGAAAACACTTTGTTGCGATCTTTTTTGCTATCAACTGGAAAATATCTGGATATGCATTTTGACAATACAAGTGACGAAGAATTGTTGAGCAATATGCCAGATACAGGAGATATCGAAGACCTGGATAGTCAACCCAGTTTTCAAGACGCAAAAGCCATAGCAATTGAATCATTCGAAAAAAATTATTTAACTCAGGTGATGAAAGCCACACAAGGCAACGTCACTCTGGCTGCAAAAATAGCAGGTAAGGAAAGACGGGCATTGGGAAAGCTGTTGCAGAAATATCAAATTGATAAATATCAATATCGATAATAGTATTCGCCGGGTATATTTTTACCCGGTTGTCACATTTTTCTAACCCACCGGGTAAATAATCACCCATCACTTTGGAACAATATTCATTTTTTATTGAATGAATCCTGATCTTTTTGTATTAAATTATTTGTCTTTCCTCGATATTCCTTCGGTGCATCAATTAATTGGTAAATTAAATTTTTTGCTGGCATAAGCATTGCTTTGTTTAAGTTCGCATAATCTTTCAGGAGATTTTTCTTGGCATCATACAAAGCAGTGCGAGGTGTTCTGCATGCGCTCAAGGATTTTTTAACCTTGCGTATGAAGGATGATCTGGATCAGGTTTTGGATCAACCTGACGTCAGTATTTTGGGCACTGTGGAATTGAAATCTCCACCCAGTCTATCTGTTGGTAATGGTTCTGTTAAAACCAATAGTATTGGAATTTATCTGCATCGTGTTTCAGTTGATCCTTTTGGTCGCAATCGTTATTTGCCTTCGCGTTCATCAAATAAACCACCACAACCTGAGCTGCCTGTTAATTTGCATATTTTTTTATTGGCCTGGGCATCCAATGGTGAAAGCGAAGCTGTGTTAACAACCTGGGCATTGCAACAAATAGGATCGGCGCTGGAATTGGGATTTTCACATCTAAAAGCCTACGATCCACATTGGACAGTTGACGAAGTAGTACAAATTCAACCGGAAGAAATGAGCACAGAAGATTTATTACGCATATGGGATTCACTACCGGGTAATTATATTTTATCTGTACCGTATATAGTCAAAACCATTCGCATGTTGCCTGTGCCGGAAATTGAACCTGGCAAATTAGTGTCCAGTGTAGTGCTTCCTTATTTCAATTATGGAGAGTTGAAAAATGGAAGTTAAAAAACAATTAGTTGAAACCGGTTGGTTTCATGCGGGTAATTTTGTATGGCTTTATGACGCTACAGGTCAGGGATGGGATGAAAAGCCGGGTATAGAGAAACATTTGCAGTTGACTGTTACCACTGTAACGCCAAAGCAATCATATCAAATATTAAATAAAGGTAACCGCATCGCCATTTTGTTGCCCGATCATTTGCAATTTAATCGGCAAAAATCAAAAGATCAGATGCGTATTGATAATCCTGGTATCGAAATTAACGAAGAAAATCTTGCCGTTACTGATATTGATTTAGAACGTCCTTCGTCTGCAATAAATAGCATTGAAGGCGTGCTGGAAGATAATTCCCGACATTACAACGCAAGATGGTTCGATTTAAATTTGCAGCCATTAAATGTCGATAATCCAAAAATAAATTCTATTTCTCTTTATAAAAGTATGGGGGCAACCAGAGTCACGGCTGCCGGTAGTTTGAGAGGACATCTTAAATTGGAATCAGGTGCGAATTTGCCATGGGCAATACTGATTCTCAAAATTGAAATTCCTGCTGATGGCGGTAGTCCGCCGAAAGTTTTGGAATTCCGCGCACAAGCGAATAAATTTGGTGATTTTTTAATTCCATTAAATGAATTTCCAGCATTGGATGCTGACCCGTTAGTAGAAAATTTTGCAGCCAGTTTAGTTATAAAAAACTGTGCGATCAAAAACAACTTACCTGATCCGGATAGCTTGAGTGGCGTCACAATTAAAGATATTGCCGGTGGTAATGGTTTTCACGACTCGATCAGTTTTCAAATAAAACCGGGCGATAACCCTGTTATAAAAACTGCTGGCAGTAAGTCGATGATTGTGAAAATTTAAATATTATTTTTCATTCACTCCAAAAAGGAGCCATTAAATGTCTGAATATCTAGCACCCGGTGTTTTTGTTGAAGAAGTGAGTTTTCGATCAAAATCCATAGAAGGGGTAGGCACCAGTGTGTGTGGCATGGTGGGGCCGACACGGTTTGGTCCGATAAGAGGCACTCCGGAAGTGCTCACCAGTTATGGTGAGTTTGAAAAAATATTTGGTGATCCCCAATCATTAACATTCGGTAGTGAGTCGCGATTGAATTATACGGCCTTGGCTGCGCGCGCATTTTTTGAAAATGGCGGCAAGCAGCTTTATATGACGCGTATCATTTCCGGTGGCAATGATACGGATGAATATGGTTCCGGTGGCAGCGCTGCAGTTGCTGCTACTAACACTTCTGGAAAAATTGATTTTCTGGCGCGTTATCCAGGATCAGGTGGCAACCTTGATTTGTCGGTTATCTGGCAGGATCAGGAAAGTTTATTTCGCTCGGGCAGCTTCAATAAGCTGTCGGATATCAGCAACAATGCAGAAGGTTTATTGACTATTGCCAACATGCCAAAAACATTTACCGGAGTTGTTTCGCATGAAGATGCCAAATTTCCTCTGAAAAAAATTCAGGTATTGGCGAAGAAAACAGCGGATGGGTTTGTATTTTTGGCAGCAACAAAAGCCAGCGTTGTTAATGCAAATGATACTGTTGAAAACAAAGTGAATGCCAGCGCTTTTGGTACTGGAATAGCCGCCGCCGCCTTTGCTTCCCTGACGTTTGAATTTAAACAATCATCGGTGATTAAGCCGGTAACAGGAAGTTTGGCTGACAATACCAGTGCTGAGTTGGTATTGAACACAGATTTGGATCTTACGTCTCATCTCATTACAGAAACAGATTCATTGACACGATTTCGCGGAACCCTCAATGCAGCAGGCAGTGAGTTTACGAAAATCAATACTACACCTGTAGTAAAACCGAGTTTGATAATTGTCAGCAAAGGTGTTGAGGATCTTGCTATAGCACGCAGCATTCCTGTAAGACCTGCCGGTAATGTCACAGTATCGGATTTACCTGCGGTAGGAAAAATTACCTTGAACGGTGCGGATGTTACAGATGCACAGGTGTTGACGCCGGATGATTTGTACGATTTGAAATACGATGCGCCCGCCGTTATTAATGCCAGAGCAAAAGATAAATTTGTTTATGCTTTGGGTGATAACACTTGGGAAATTAATATTGCGCTTTTACCTGAAACAGAAGTTATCCCTCTGGCGGTATTCAGTGCTTTTCCTGGTGCAGTGAAAAGTGTGAAGTTACAGCGCAATTTTTCCTTGCAGGCAATCCGTCGTAAAAAAACAAAAACAGATACTGAAGGGA
>CAMLRJ010000360.1 GCA_946482345.1 uncultured Cellvibrio sp. | reverse complement strand
CAACAAATTTGATTGCTGTTATAGCTATGCCCTGACAAAACTCGATACATCGAAGTTGCAAATATTGGTAATCATTTAAATCCAGACTCAGTGGGATTTGATTTTGGATTAATGACTGACCATCTTTCTCCAACCAAACCAAATTGGCATCAGTCAATTTTTGCCAGTGATGCAAATCATGACTTGCCGATACTTCCCAACGTTGATATTGGTTAGATTGCTGATAATTCCATTCCAATATCATCTGTTTAATTTTCAAATCACTGGTTGATTGCGCATGATCTTTCAAATGAATTAAATAAAAATCAGGATTCGGTGTTGTTGCAGCAACTTTCGTTTGATCTGATTCAATATCAACCTGCATATTTCCGGCCGTAATTTGAACACGGGTTGATCCCAATTGTCGCAGTGTGTCCTCGCTGGTATTGGGCGCAACCGGAAAAAAAGCCACAGGTATTTCACGCTGGATACTTTGCGACCGGGACGCGGCATCCATAATTCTGAAGGGCAGATTATTTCCCTGTGCATCCTGCACTTTGATATCCGACAAATAAGATGCACGGGAGAAATAATAAATTTCTTTTTCCAAAGGTGCCTGAATATAAGTTTCGCCCGTATTGATTTCGAAAACCGCTATTTTTTCCGCAAGAGAAAAACTTGAAATCAGGCCTAATCCTATCGATAAACATATTTTCATTGTGACGATTCCCCAACTGATTTTTTAGCAGGAGGGATTGGCGACAAATAACCAATCAATAACATCAAGCCACCCACTGCCATAAATGACACAATACGGGCAATTGTTCCACTACCGGATAAATCGCGAGTAAAGAGTTTAATAACAACCATTAATAGCAAACAGGCTCCCAATATCCACAATTGGCGTAATTGAATTCGTCTTGAAATATTCATCACCACCAGCGCACAAACACTCCACAAAATTGACAGAGCCATTTGCACAACGGGAGATTGCCAAAGAATTGCCGAATCATAGGCAATATGCGTGTAATGGTGTATAGCGCGTAGCATCACAATATTGATCCAGATAAAAATTAACAAACCTGTTAATCCTGCCTTGGCAGTATTATCCCAGGTATTGCTAAATGACAAACCGGCTTTCATTGCAAATGCAATTAACAAAATGACAGCAAATTGTGCAAGGTCAATCGGATTTAACACAGGTAAATAAAATTCCAGAATACTGCCAGATTCCCGACAAGCAATAAAAAACCAGCAGAAAATAATCCACAAAAAAGGAATGGGGATAATATCCTGATAATGACTTTTCCAATCATTAACCGGCCAAATGCTGCGGGAATTTAATCCAATCAACAAAACAACAGCAGGCGCGAATACCATAAACCAGATAAACAATTTAGCGGTTTGTGGCTGCATAACTGAACGTAAAAATTCGGTGTAATCTGCCACACCATTGGCTTGCCATAGCAATAAAAGCAATATTAATAAACTACTTGCCAAATGCGCGAATTGTAATCCGGAATCCCACTGAGCTTTTTCCAGTCGTCCGATAAAATAATATTGTGCCGATAAAAATGCGATAAAAGGCAAACCCAAAGCCCAATCTGTTGGGAAATCAATTGCTCGACCAATAAAACCAAATAAAGTCCAACAGCAAATAAAGATAAAATAAATATGCCCGGCTTTGGCAAGGCTGGACCAATTCAGTTTTACGGCACTGATCAATTGCACGTACATACTTAATGCAGCTATAAAGTAGAAAACAACAAACATTTGGCTGTCGATGAGATGCCCTTCCAGCTCAACGATCACGGCGGCAATCCACCAAATCACCGCAACAACCAAAATGGTTTTCCCTAGCAAACGCTCAACCGGAAAAGCCTGTTCTGCAAAACGAAAAAAGCAATACGCCATTAAAAATCCGGATAAAGATAAAATGATACCGCCAATAAAATCACCGGAAATTATGGGTGTAATTCCCGCAGCAAGGCCATTGTCTGCCAGGGTTGCAACGCAGGCTGCGAAATAAAGTCCTACACCTGCGATGCGAGGCAACAATCGTTGTTGACGTAAACCTATCCACAATAAACCTGCAGCTTCAAAGGCCCAGGTTGCAGAAGTCCAATCTGCATTTAAACCCAAAGGAATGGCAAGCGTTGCAAAACCTACACCCAAGGCTAAAAAAGATTCGGCTAATAATTTATGCGTCTGCAAAAATTTCATCCATAACCAACGCGCCAACGCGATATAAATAAAAGCCAGGATCAAAGCACTAATAGCCAAACCATATTCAGTATGTTTCAACAAAGCGACTTGCAAACTAAAACCGGCGACAGGCAAACCAAATACCAGGCTGCCATCAACCAAACCTTTTAAATTCGGCGGTTGCTTTAGTGAAAAGAGAATGGAGATAATTAAATACAACAAGAAGAAAGCAATCAGGAAAGGTTGCGTGCTGGCATAAAATTGCGGTTCGTATCGCGACACACCCCAAAAAACCGAAATCACAAAAGTAAATATAAAACCTATCCAGTTGAGTAATC
This sequence comes from uncultured Cellvibrio sp., assembly GCA_946482345.1. Next base: position 1,940 of record CAMLRJ010000360.1, on the reverse strand, counting down.
GCCAGGTTTTAAACCAGCTGATTGCAAAAATACCCAAATTCAAAATTAAATAAACGCTGAACAAACCAACATGATTACCTGAGCCATCAGAAGTTAAAATCGGTGCAAGAAATCCGCCCGCTATGGCCATAATCGCCAACACTTGCGCATTTTGTAGCAATGCCAATATCACACCGAAAATCACAAACACAAATAATAGAACCAGCGCAGCGGATGACGGAATTACTTCATACATTTTCGCAGCAGCAAAACTGGTGAGATAAAGTGCAGCTAATCCACCACCTTGCAATACCAAACCATAACCACCCTCTTTCGCACGGGTTTTCCATCCCAGAAAAATCAATACAATTGCAATCAAGGCAACACAAGACAATCGTAATTCAATCGGGAAGTAACCCTGACCTGCAGCGTATTTCACCAAAAAACTTAAGCCAAAAAATAAAACCAGCATACCGACACGCACCACTGGATTGCCGCCGATAAAAAAGTTTCGAATCGCATCACCAATCTTGTCACCCAGAGTAGGCGCTGCTGGTTGCTTCGGGATTGAGGGCTGCCTGGGAACCGTGGGCTTCGATATTGCGGGTTGTATCGGAATTGTTGTTAACTGCATCGAGACTTGAGGGTCTTTTTTAGGGGGAGCCTGAATAGTTTCAGCAACACCATCTTTGTCAACAATCTGTGGTTGCACTTCAGGTTGAGCAACATGCGTTGATTTCGTTTCTGTTGATTTCGTTTCTGCCGGTTTAACCTCTTCCCTGATATCCTCCGGCTTCGCCTGCAAATTGCGAATCGTGAGATGCAAATATTCCTGCATGGATTTCAATAAAGAAATTTCTGTCTGCTGCTTATCGATTGTCTGCCCCATTTGTAACACTTTGATTATTAAAAACCCCAACAAAGCGCCAAACAACCAACCACCATTTCCAAAAAATGCGCCAACGATTAATCCAATAAAACCAAACAGGAGTTGTAAGACCATTTCAATATGCCCTTAATTGTTATTGACCCGGATGCAAACGGGCGAACTTTCTCACGGATTCATCAAGGTGTCATGTTTTAAAAGAAGGTTTTGCCAAGTCTTGCCATGGCCACTCTTCAGGTAGCAGATTATGCGACTCCAATAGCAACAGACTGTTAGAATGCGCCTGAATTTTTAATGGCCCATGGCAATGCCTCAAGTACAAATTATTTCCCTTCCTTATTATGAAGATTCAGCTGCCTGGTTTTTGGCTATTCGCCACTTACCCAATCCGGCATGGCTGGACTCCGGTCGCCCACAAAGTGAACTGGGGCGATACGATATTTTGGTCGCTGATCCGGTTTTAACCCTGACCACGGAGGGATCGAAAACCCGAATCCAAACAAAAACCACCGATGAATTTTCAACCGAAAATCCATTCACACTCTTGTCCCGACATCTGCAAATTGACTCATCTCTGAAAAGTGACCCTTCATTAAAAAACGATTGCCCTTTTATGGGTGGTGCACTGGGGTATTGGGCTTATGACCTGGCCTGGCGATTGGAAAACCTCCCACGCAAAAACCAGAAAGATATTGAGCTTCCAGAGATGCAACTGGGCATTTACAGCTGGGCCATTATTCAGGATCACTTGCAAAAAACTTCTGTGTTGATGATGAATCAGGCGATTGATCCGGCTTATAACTTTTCAGTTATTCAGGATATCTGTCGCCAAAAGCCAATGTTTCACAACTTAAAGCAGTTTATTAATAGTCCGTTAAATTTGTTTAAAATCAATGCATTGGATAGCAATCTTAATGCTGATAAATACGCCAGCATGTTTGTATCGGTACAGGACTACATCAAGGCGGGAGACTGTTATCAAATTAATCTGGCTCAGCGTTTTTCGTCCTCATACCAAGGTGATTCTCTCCTCGCTTACCTGCATTTGCGTCAGCAACTACCCTCACCTTTTTCA
>CAMLRJ010000359.1 GCA_946482345.1 uncultured Cellvibrio sp. | reverse complement strand
AATAATGGTGCTTTAAAAATAGTGCCTGCGCTGGCTTTAATGACGAGAGGATCAATTTGTGCGCCACCTTCGCTGGGCAACAAAATACCATCTATATTGCCTGCACAAGCAGAACGAATAATCATTCCCAGGTTTTGTGGATTATGAATTTTATCCAGAGCCAATAATACAAATGGTTTTTCCGCTGTTTTTTGATTGCTGATGAAATCTTCGTAAGTTTGATAACCGCTTAATCGTAAATCTGCCGCTACACCTTGATCCTGACTGGCATTTTTAGAAATACGCGAAAGTGCCTGGCGTGAGTGATAAACAATTTCCGCTTTTTTTTCAGTCGCCAATCGAATGATATCATCAATAATGTCTGCTTTTTTATTGCTGTCTGCCAGGTGCAAGCGATAAATTTGTACCTGCTTGTCCTGCAGTGCTTCAAGAACAGTTTTTCGACCGTAGACAGTTAACAGAGAATTAAAAAATTGTTTTTTTTCGCGATAGGCGGCTGAATCTTCGCGAGGATTATCCTGGGGAGTTTTCATGGATTAAGCTCGACAAAGATCAATATACTGCGCAATGGTTTTTTCCAATCCCATGCTAATGGCTTCGACTGTTAAGGCATGACCAATAGACACTTCCAGTAAATCGGGAACGCGGCGAAAGTTGGCAAGGTTTTGCAAATTCAAATCGTGTCCCGCATTCAAACCTATGCCAATATTTTGTGCATGAATGGCGGCATCCAGATAATTTAAAAAAACAGATTCGCCCCGGTCGGCATTTTTATAAGCAGCGGCGTAGGGACCGGTGTAAAGTTCAATGCGATCAGCGCCGATTTCTTGTGCCAAACTGATTTGATCTTTATCCGGGTCCATAAACAAACTGACACGAATACCCAGATCATGTAGTTCACTGATAATGGGTTTCAACTTTTCGCCGGAAAGACGCAAATCAAAACCATGATCAGAGGTGAGTTGTTGGTTGTTGTCCGGAACCAGTGTGCATTGATCCGGTACACTTGAGCGTACCAGCGATAAAAATCCCGGGAAATTATTAATTGATTCTGCAAAAGGATTGCCTTCAATATTAAATTCCCTGTCGGGATAATCTTTTAATAATTCGGCAATTTCTGCAACATCATGAGGGCGAATGTGACGTTGATCAGGGCGCGGGTGAACAGTTAGTCCATCTGCACCAAAATCCAGACACGTTTTTCCGTGTTCAGTAACATCCGGAAAATTGCCTTCACGTGAATTGCGGATCAATGCAATTTTATTCAGATTTACGCTTAATGCTGTACTTTGTTTCATGCTAATCATGGTTTGGAAATCAATGCATCTTTTATACGGGAATTTTCCAATCGGCTGGGTGTTGATGAGTTGCCGGTGATACTGCCCGCAGTCACGCGTTTTGCACTGAGTATTCTGACTGCATAGTTAGGTGCTTCAGGAAAACTTTTGTACATGCCCGTTGGTTCTTTTGCAATTTTTTCCACCACATCCATGCCTTCAATCACCCGACCAAATACGGTGTAACCATTTGCGCCGACTTTTGCATTCAGCGACGGGTTGTCTTTCAGATTGATATAAAATTGCGAAGACGCGCTGTCAGGATGCGGCATTCTTGCCATAGCAATAGTTTTATAATCATTTTTCAAACCGTTGTCCGACTCATTTTTAATTTCGGGATTGGTTTTCTTTTCCGCGAAATCAAATGTATAGCCACCGCCTTGTGCCACGAAGCCTGGAATTACCCGATGAAAAATAGTGCCGTTATAAAAACCGGAATCTACGTAATCCAAAAAATTTTTAACGGTCACAGGTGCAAGCGAATCGTAAAGTTCGAGGCGAACATTACCTAAATCTGTTTGCAATAATACCTGGGTGTTTTCGGCTTTGACTGCAACAGAGCTGAAGATCAATATTAGCGTGAAAAGAAAACCGGTTATTTTTTGCATGATTCTACTCCTAGCGCCATTCTGATTGACGTTTGCGACGACCTATGGCTTGCAATATAAAAGACAAGACAACACCTGCCAGTAATAATCCGCCACCATAAACCCAGTGATGGAAACGATCAGTGTCTTTCAGTCGTTCGTTCTCTGCTTTAAGCATGTCCCGTTCAGTTTGAATCAGTTGAAATTCCGCATGTAATTTTTGATTATCTTCTTCCAGATTTAATGAAGTGGTTGCGGCTTGTCGCATATCTTCAGTATCTGCCAATAATTGCTGGTGTTCTGTTTGCAATTTTTCAAGCTGTTGGGAAAGTAATTGTTTTTCCAAAAGAAGTTTTGCCGAGTCTTGAACGTCTTTTGGCAGTTTAGCCAGTTTCATTGCTGCTGTTGGTTCGGAAGTTAAACTGTAACTTCTAACCCATCCCTCCTTACCTTCGGGGGAAATCACCAGGCTCCAGTTATTATTGTCTGTTCCGGTTTCTTCGCGTACGAATGATAATTTGGTGCCGCTGACAATACTGCGTTGAATCACTTCGGATTCCGGATTTTTATCGCTGCGTAATGCTATATAAACAACGTCGTTAACATAACGATCAGCCGCCAGTAATGGCTGCGACAAAAGGGTGCCGGTTAATACTGCACAAAAACAGAGTGTTTTTTTCATAGTCAGTGCTTTTATGGTCAGTGTTTTCATGATGGGTGCCTTATTGTGGAAATACTTTTTTAAAAGGTTTGACAGTCACCTTGGCGTACACACCGGCAGTAATATAAGGATCTTCTTCTGCCCATTGTTGTGCTTCTTCCAGAGAAGAAAATTCGGCAACAATCACGCTTCCTGTAAAACCTGCAGTTCCGGGGTCAGCATTATCAATTGCAGGATTTGGCCCGGCTAAAACCAATCGTCCTGCATCTTGTAACGCTTGCAGCCTTAGCAAGTGTGCGGGGCGTGCAGTTAAACGCAATGATAAACTGTCGGGAATATCTTCGCCGATAATGGTGTAAAGCATCAGGATTCCTTAATCGTCAGGATTTTTGTTCCGGTGTATTGACCAGATCTTCAAGTGTTAAATGTGTCAGCTTTTTGATTTTATAAAATACATAAAAAATGGCTGTAGCCAGCACTATGGTAGATGGCAAAGCAATCACTGGAAAACTTAATGCATTCATTTTGCCAATTTCAGCATTAGCTGCAGCAGTTCCCATTGGGCTAACCAGAATCCATTTAGCTAATAAATAATTGAGTAACGAGGATAAAAAAAATGAACCGGCAATCATCAGTGTTGCTTTGCGCAAGCTTTGCTCGAATTCGACTTCTTTATTATGTTCTTTGATTGCCCCCAGCATTTTTTGCACATTGAATATGTCTTCATTGTAAATAAAAAATCTCACCAACGGCTTTTGGGTCATGGCTGAAATTAATGTGACAAGGCCAATGACACCGGGAACTGCAGCCTCTTTGATAATCAAATATTCGGTATCCAGTTTTAAAAGACTGATGCCACCCGTCAACAAAACACTGATGAATCCTATAACCGAAAAAATATTGAAACGTTTGTTTTTGATGAAATCACGAATGCCGTAGACTAGCGGGAATGATAAAGCCAGAATTAACGCATAGGTGGGGCCCAATCGATCATCTGTACTCAGCTTGGTTAGTATCAAGGTGGGTAACAAAATATTCATAGCCAAATTCAATAGCAAACTTTCACGTTTGGGTTTTGGCCCGGAATGGTTTAGTGTGTCATCGGTTTTGATTGCATCGTTGGTCATTGTCAAAATCTTTTATTGCATCTGTTGTTGTTTATTAAATTTAATTCTGGTGAATCTGTGATTTTCGATTTGCATTGTCATACTGATTGTTCAGACGGTCATTTAAATCCCGGTGATTTGGTTTTACGTGCCAAAACAAAAGGCGTGGACGTACTCGCAATCACGGATCACGATACCATAGCTGGTTTGCAAATGGCAGAAGTGGTAGCGCGTGAACTGGGGTTGCATCTTATTCCGGGAATTGAGTTCTCCAGTCAATGGTTACATAACAGTGTGCATATTGTGGGCTTGAATGTATCGGTGCACAGCCCTGAATTACAACAGGCGATTTTGATACAAAATGAATCGCGTGAACAACGATCAATCCAGATTGCGGAAAAATTAAACAAATTGGGTATAGAGGGTTCGCTGGCAGCTGCTCGTGAAATTGCCGGATCCGCAACAGTTGCGAGACCACATTTTGCTCAATATTTAATCGCCAAAGGTTATGCAAAAGATATGAATGCCGCCTTTAAAAAGTATTTGGGGCAGGGTAAGCCGGCGGATGTGAAGTACCAATGGCCGGAAATAGCTACAGTCATCGGCTGGATAAAAGCAGCAGGTGGAATTGCAGTGCTGGCGCATCCAGCTAAATATGAATTGACCAGAACCAGGCTATGCAAACTGGTTTCTGAATTTGCGGAGGCGGGTGGTGATGCACTTGAAATTATCAGTGGTCAGCAACCTGATAGTCTTACCAAAGATCTTTTGCGTATTGCCAATCAATACAATTTATATGCATCCTGTGGT
>CAMLRJ010000358.1 GCA_946482345.1 uncultured Cellvibrio sp. | reverse complement strand
CATGTCCGGTGGCAGCAATGGCTGACCGATAGCTGCCACTGCGACGCCGAGTTGCAGCAGTTTTTTTTGCACTGCCAAAGCGATCATGAAGTCAGAAAAAATAATATTAATAATCGGGCTTTGATAAAGCGCAGCATTAAACCCCTGTTCAATTAACTTTCCAGTGAGGAATTCTGCTTTATTGAATAAATCAGAATTCGCAGTTAAGCGCTGTGCGGAAAGATCAAGGGCAGTGGATAGTACGGCGAGTTGAGTAGCCGATAAGCTGCTGCCAAATAATAATGTGGTGGCCTGATGACGAATGTGTTCAATCACTTTGGTTGATGCTGCAACAAACCCTGCGTCCAGACCAAAACCGGCAAGGGTTGAGGCGACAATCACATCTATTTGGTCATTGACCTCCAGTTGTCCGCTCAAACCAAGTTGACGATGCGCATCGGAAAAACGTTTCCCATTCAAGCCAAGGGTGAGGGATTCGTCGACATAGAGACGAGCTCCATATTGCTGTTTCAATTGCACCAGCGTAGCTATGTCGGTGTGATCCCCAAATAAAGGGAACGCTGCTTCGGCGATGATAAGAGCTTTTCGATCTGTGTTTTCTTTAAGAATGGATTCCAGCTCAGACAAGCTTTGGTGGGCAAAGGACTTGATTTCACAACCAACAGGGCCAATGGCTTCCCAGATACCAGGACTGGTTTGTTCGTCCAATAGCACCAAGGAGGAGGAATCGAGAAGCGGGGGTAAGGCGGTCTGATGGATCAAATTGCCACACGACAGCAGCTGCACTGCTTGTTGTTGAACTACTCGGGAAAATTTGAACTGTAGCTCCCGTACTGCGTCGGATTCGCCACTAAAGAAGGGCGCGCCGCTGTAGTTAGTGCTATTTTTATTCCAGGCATTTTTTGCTGCGTTGATGACGTTGGGGTGGGTTGTATAATTAACAAAAATTCCCGTACTGAGTAAGTGATCCAGCGTTTCAATATCCGGGTAGAAACCGTAGAGTCCACCGAGTTTAAGAATGTCTATATCGTAATTAGCTTCAATTTTGGAAAATGCATCGCTAGTGGTGTAGTCGACTAACTTCTGTGTGAATGTTGACTTGTATTCTTCGTCGGTCATGATATCCACTGGCCAACTGCCTGCTGTGTAATAATTCAGTTCCGACGGCTGTTCAATTGCATCGGTAATCATGCGATTGACGGTTGTGGTAAAGTTTGTTTTCTTCTGGTGTTTAATAAAGTACACCAAGGGTTGCATTTGAGCGCCGAGTAATTTTTTCGGGGTGTAATTGGTCATTCCCAACTGCATGCGCTGTTTCCCCATATCAATAGCCCGGCGTAAAGAAATCATAGAGGCGGCGCGATAAAAATTGGCTTCCCGATATTGCGGGTAGCCATAATCTACCCCCCAATCAGCCATGTGATAGTCTTCTGTACCCACTAAATTCCACATAAAGGCTACTAACTTTTCGTCAGCATAAAATAAGATAACTTCACTGTTGTCTTGCAGACGTACTCCCGCTTCATAAAAAAAGGCTTCGTCCAGTTGCTCGCGATTATAGTCATCAGATGACGCATTTACGTTACGCCATAGGTCGGCCATCTCTTTTGCCAGGTGTTTGTAATCAGAGGTTATCTCAACATATATGCCAAAGTTTTCCTCTATCTTTAGTGCGGTTTTAAGTTTGTATCTGTCTTTGCTATTCAGGCTCTCTAGATAACTCTCGATAGAATCCCAATGAATATCAATCACTGCATTGGTAAAACCTGCCGACGGGGCATAACCCAATGGCGCCAGAATTTTTTCATAAATACTATATTGCTCAAGTGGTACATCGCGAAATACCAGTAGGTCCAGGTTTTTCTCGGTGGCGATGTGCTGTAACTCTCTATGAATCAGCGGAATAACTTGCGCGAGATATTGTGCGTCTTTTACCGCTATTCCATCACCATTCATGGCGAATAAGCCACATTCTGCCATGGATAGATGTAGATAATCGGGAAACCAGCTTTTAATCAGTCTGCGGGCATGGTGAGAAAGGCTTTTGTCCAGGGAAGAAAAATCCATGGAAACTTCGTAGAGATTGGCTTTGCCGATCCATTGGTTATTTTGCTCGAAGGTCAGGTAGTGGCAATTTAAATTGTTGACCCGCGATAGTTCAAATGTTTGCAGGACATTATGTCTTAGCCCAGTGGCGCGTGGCACGATTGCGTCCCATTGGTTTTCAGGAATATCAAGGATACTTTTAAAGCGGTTGCTGCTGGTTTTGGTGGTAACCGAATCAATAACGTCCATTATCAACACCTCGTATGGTCAAAAATCACTTTGATGAATCAGCTTTTAAATCAATTCCTTATAAAATTATTGTTCTGGTTGTACCAGGTTTTGCTTTGGGTAATTCCGGCGTAAAAAGAAAAACCAGGAAAGCCATAGCGTGAGCGATATGCCTATTGCTGTGAGAATGGCTGGTGTCGGATTGGCCAGTGAACTCTTTGATCCTGCGTAGGCGGCAATGAAGGCGTAAGGGATCGTTGAGATACTGTAGTACGCCATAAAACGAAAAAATGACATCTTGTTTGCGCCTGCCAGGCATGAAACGACTTCTGGCAAAATTGGCATTGCACGACACATCAAAATCACGCTGGTGCTGTGTTCAGAAAAGATGTTTTGCATTTCCGCCAGCTTTTTTGGGTCCTTATAGATTTTCATTAAGAGCTTTGGTCCGATCGCCCGACAAATCCAATAACCCGCAATTCCTGCCAGCATCATTCCAGAGGTGGATGCTAGCCCTCCTGTAATCCATCCCAGGAAATAACCAGAGAGGATACAAATAGTTAACGTGGGAACAGCAATAAAAAGATCGGCGAAAAGCAAGACGACGACAGTCAATACGACATATACAGGATTTATCTCTGAGGCCATGGTTAGCCACTGTTTAATATCATCAATTGTCAGCACCCCTGTGGTTTTAATGATAATGAACGTTGAAGCAAAAGCAGCGGCTAGAATAAGCGCAATGGTAATAAGTTGTTTCATGGTCAGCTCCGTTATCCCGCTTTCATAATCGCCGCCATCAGGCGGGGGCTAATGCGCGATACCAATGGAATGAGTTTTGCCTTCCCTACATAAATTTCTTCATCATCGTTTTCTATTCCTTTGATGATGGCGTCTGCGGCATGATCCGGTGATATCTTTCCTTTGCCTCGCCCCTGTGTCATGGGTGTGTCAACCAGTGGCATAATGGCTTCAAAAACCTTTATGGGAGTTTCTTCAAGCTGATACCGGAAGCTTTGGGTAAAATTGCGCAATCCGGCCTTGGTTGCACAATAGACGGCGGAATTTTTTTTGGGATAGAGTCCTAATCCTGAGGTGATATTAACGATGGCGGCTGGAGCCTTCAGGTTAAGTAGTGGGCCGAGCATGAGCGCGCAAATTTTAATGGGTGAGGCCAGGTTAATGCTAATTTCGTTTTCAATACTATCGAAACTAAAATCTTTGTCTAAAAATGTAGGTGTTTCCTGAATGCCGGCGTTGTTGATAACCACAGAAATGTCGGGATGGTTATTAATTATTTCGCTGAAAGTTTTCTCCAGGTCTATTTTGTCGGAAAGGGAGCACTTGTAGGTGTATACGTTGGATATCTCATTCCTGATTTTTTCAAGATGTATTGGGTTTCGGGCGATAACAATAATGCTTTTATTTTCTGGAGCCAGTTTTTTTACCAGGGCGTATCCAATGCCTGAAGTTCCGCCGGTAATGAGCAATGTTCTATCCTGTAGTTTCATATATCCCTGAAATCCTGTATAAAGATGAATAATCCGGAGCATTTTAAGGCAACGGAAAATTTTTATTCATTAACCGAAGTTAATCCACCTGATATATTCGATGCCAAAGCAAAAAATGATTTGGCGCATGAAATTTCAATAATTTTATGCGCCATGCATGGTATTTATTTTCCTGGTTTTTATAAGTAGTGACGCTGCACATGGTTCGTCTATTTAGAGGGAGCGCTAGTTGAACGAGCAATTAAAAAAGATAGGCGCTATTCGTCAGTTTCCCAAAGGCTCTTTTTTGTTCAGGCAAGGGGCAAGAGGTGGCAATTTATTTTTCATTCAAAGCGGATTGGTTAAAGCTTATTATGAAACGCTTGATGGAAAGGAGTTTATAAAATCGTTTTTGACGGAGGGGGAGTTTATTGCGAGTATGCAAGCGATTGTCGCTGATAATCCCAATTCCTTCACGGTATTGACGCTTGAGGATTCAGTGGCAGTCGAGGTTCCCAAAGAAGCGGTATTGAATCAATTCTTCAATAATCCTGCCTTTACTGACATCTTAAACTCTATGCTATTAAGGTTGGCGGCTAAAAAGGAGCGACGTGAATACGAACTCTTGTGCATGTCGGCTGAAGAGCACTATCTCTTATTGTGTGAGCGCGAAGCAAAATTGTTGGAACGTTTGTCGCAGAATGATATCGCGCGCTATCTAGGAATTACTCCGGTGGCACTGAGCC
>CAMLRJ010000357.1 GCA_946482345.1 uncultured Cellvibrio sp. | reverse complement strand
AAAACAGCACAAAACTGGCAAGCAGTTTGGATACTGCATAGTCGGTGGGCGTAATAGGGAGGCTCAGTACAAATGGCATGGTTTGTTCTTTGCGTTCATTGATAATACCAATGGCAATTAAATGATTGGACATACCCACCAACAAACAAATCAGCAAGGTGGTTGCCATAAAAAACTGCCATTCCCCCAAGCTCACAATACTCAATGCCAGAACACAACCAGCACAATAAAGTGCGATAAATTTTCGACTCAAAAACCAGTCTTTGATGATTAATGCTTTAATCACCGAAAAATTTAATGAAAGGCTCATTATTTCACCTCGTTTCTTTTTTTGGAAAAAACATTAGCCAGAAAAATTTGTTCCAGTGTCATGCGTTCAATATTGCGAATGCTTAAACCCATATCGTTGAGCTGGTTTATGACCGGGTCGCTAAACTGGCCAATCGTTAATTCAATTAATGAACCATTCTGTTTAATATCAGTGACGCTTGCAGGTGCGTTGCTCCAGTCAATATTACCCGTACAGACGATTCGTCTCCAGCGATCCAAATAAGTTTCCTTATCTTGTGAATCGAGCAGTGTTCCTTTGTGCAAAAAAGTAATGGTGTCGGATAGTTGCTCGACATCCTGTGTATTGTGTGATGAAAACAACACGCTACGGTTTTCGTTGCGCAGAATTTCGGCTAACTCCGCTAACACTTCATAGCGAGCAACAGGGTCAAGGCCTGTGGTGGGTTCATCCAAAATGACCAATTCGGGGCGTCTGGCCAGTATCAATAATAAACAGGCTTTCACGCGTTGCCCGTGAGAAAAGCCTTTTAGTTTCAGATGCGATTTCAAATCAAATTTTTGCAATAAATGCTGTGCGTATTGTTCATCCCACTCAGGATAAATGCTGGCAATAAAATTCATATGCCAACGCAAGTCTTCTGATTTATATAAACGAATATCGTCGGAGGTATAACCAATCTTTTGTTTAGCGGCCACTTGCTCATCTGGTAAATCATGCCCCAGCACTTTAATTTGGCCGGAATCTGCCTGAATTAATCCCATTAACAATCGAAGAGTCGTTGATTTGCCTGCGCCATTAGCACCGACCAAACCCATCACCTGACCTCTGGGGAGTTGTAAATCCAATTTATCCAGCGAAAACTCCGCATAAGTTTTGCTGACTGCCGACATTTCTATGGCGTATTGCATCATGTCTCCAATCGCATCTGCGATAACAACAATGAATTTAAAATAAAAATTAATTTAAATAATCAAGGCAACTGATAAGTGAGTTTGCTGGTGCAAGGAAATTCACCTTCTTTATGTGTGCCGCTACAGCTGTAGGGGCCACTACCTTTTGCGCCTTCAAATTTACCTGTGCCGCCGATAATGTCGTCAGTGCCAGCCCATTCTCCAGCGCCGTTACTGTTGCCTGCATATTGAATAAATAGTTTGTCGCCTTCCTTGTCTTCATGCGCACAAAATCCGGAAATTTTGTTTATGTCTTTGTGCGTAAAAACCGAAAAAGAACAATTGGTTTTACTCATGTGTAACAGCCCGGTTCCTGTTGCATTAAAAGTAACGCCGGTAACCGTGCCATGGGTGTAATCATCGTTATATTTATTCATCGATGTACCCCGGTTTATGGATTGCAATTGCAATTCGCCTGACGTAGGTAATGCATCAACAGCCTTGGCAAAAAAACTGACAAACGCAAAACTGACTAAACCTATCGCGATTTTGTTACGCATAATCTGCTCCTGATAATTCCAATTAACTTAATGTCATTCTCTCGATAAACATCCGTGCGAGTCCGGATAGATCTATTAGTCTTCAGTTAAGGCTTTCTTTACCTGAGCAGTGATTTGATTGTTGCTTAATCCCATCGCCCGCCCACTATTAATCAAACCGGTTAGATGTTTATCAAAATCGGCTTGCAATAAATTTTTTTGCGCATCCACTGCATCCGCCACAAAAGATCCTCGACCAGGTTGGGTCACTATCACACCTTGCTCTTCCAATTCTGTGTAAGCGCGCTTCACTGTAATCACGCTGACTTGGGTGTTTGCACTCAATTCCCTGATTGAAGGCAAAGCATGTCCAGCGGGCCAATCGCCCAATAAAATTTTCTGTTTAATTTGATCCATGATTTGCAGGTACATAGGCCTGCTATCGTTTTGCGACAAAAAGAGTTGATTCGTCACTCATGCTCCACTGTGTATATTGTTTATGCACAGTATATACGGATATGCACAGTTGGCAAGGAGTTTTTGTTTTATTCCTCAAATAGCGTGCTGATAATGCATGTTTGGTCGCTTAAATAGACGTATAAACATTCTATATATTGATGGGTAACATAAAAAAGAATCTATCTTTTTCTGGATAATTTTTAGGGTAGCTACTTTGATTAGTCAGCATGATCAAAGCAATCAACAATCGGATAAAGTTGATTCGTTATCAGAGTTATGATCGAAGAATTCGTGAGATTTGGATTTATAATAAAGGTAATATTCTTCTCGATTTTTTATGTGGATTAGTTTCTAGTTTCGATTAAAGAATTAAAAAATCCATTATGAAAGTTACAAAAAATAAAAATACGAAAACATAATTTTCTCTCAATATTGCAATGTTTTGGTAAATTGAGTGAAAGACTGGCGTAGGTTAAAAAACCCCGGAGTGATCCGGGGTTAAGTGGCACTTACTTATCTTTGATAAATATTTAACCAGTTCACAATTGCATTTTTCTTAATTGAAGTTTGTTGCAAATGCCTTTCATTGACTAAAGGAGCATCTGCTGTAATTGTGCTTGTAAAAGGAGATGATGCCGATGTACCTGCCAGAGCTGAATCGGTAGTTACAAAGGTGTGTTTTTGAGGCGTATAAGAAATATTGGAAAGACCTGCATTACGTATCGTTTCCATAAATGCAGAATAAAAATCTTCGTACCCTCCTGGTTTATTTTCAAATGTTGGATTATTCCATAGTTCAAAAAAGATATTCTTGTATGGCCAGGGACGATCAAGCTTGAATGAGCCTACTTTATAACTTGTAGGTGTTCCTTGAGATGAATTGAAAGTTCCATTCGAAATGCCAAGAGATGGGATGTTTGGAAAATTTCCCATTGAGCTTAGTGTCGAAATTAATGCATTGCGATGCCCTGAGCCTGCTGGTGCGTTAGATAATAATTCAGAAGTTGTGCGTTTATTCAAATCGTTAATATAACGTTTGACTTCCCTGCGGCTATCTCTACAGAAGCCGGATAAGCCGCAGCCATTTTCATCAATTTTGTCGTAGAGTTTATATAAATTATCTATCAAGGTTTGTGGAATGTGTGCTCCTAAGTGAGGAGCATCGTACGATATCCAAGTGACAACCTTATTTGTGATTCCTAATTGCTTTAAGTGTAGTAAGGCATATCGAGCAACCACTCCCCCCATTGACTCACCATACAATGCGACAGATCTTACTCTTGGGAAGTCGGGACTATTAAACCGCGCTAACATTACCTCAAGACCCGCGGCAGCGGCAGCGATTCCTGCTGTTGTGTCATGATATTGATCAAGTACTCTGTCGTATCCTTGTGACCTCAAAGTGCCCAGCAATCCATATTGATTCAAAGTGTTATACCAGTTCTCGAAGTAAGGAGCCTTTCCGAAGAGTGTATATCCTTGCAAAATAACAACCGGTCTATCAAACAGTTGGTCTGCACCCATATACACTCGTGCATTTCCATTTGTTCCCCCGGAAACAATAGGGAACATTCCTGAGTCGTCTATTTTTGGTGGAACAGTAACTTTAATTGTTGCGTTGCGACAATAGGTTTCCAAAGTGTTGAAATACCATTCGTTATAACAGTCCTGAAATACAAACTTATGCCGCCCTACAGGTAGGTTGGTAATTTCTACACTGCTCGCATAATCTGCTAGGTCTGGGAAGTTTTCGCGGTCATCATGATACGGTATCCAGTAATCTGCCTTCCCAAGTATGTTGAGAGGTGCTTCAACGAAATGCTCTATGTAAATTATAGAATTTGTACGAGTAAGTGAATCGTCCCATGCAAGCGTGAATGATCCATCTTCATCTTGGTAATATGTGTTGGGATTAGCGGTTTCGAAGTTTATTGTCTGAGAATAACAAAAGGATGACATTATCAAAAAGATTAATGTAAAAAAATATTTTTTAAAATTCGTAAGTAGTTTTTTCATAAAATAGTCCTTGTGGTAAATATAAAGTTAAGATTGTTTCTGCTTATTTTTTTTGGCTAAACACCTCCTAATTGTTTAAATTAAAGATTCGTCCGAAAAATGTGAACATTCTATATTATTAACGCATATTAAAAATTTCTTTTTTAGTTAGGTATGTAATGTCAGACACTCGGTATTTAGCTTACCTCCTGTTGAAAAATAGGATTTTTACAGCATTTCTGCTTCAATTGTTGATTTTTGCGACAGAGTTCTGAATTTTTCTTTTACGCCGACGATTAGGATTTTGTTGTTGCACCAAGGCCCAATCAATATGTTCTTTCACCA
>CAMLRJ010000356.1 GCA_946482345.1 uncultured Cellvibrio sp. | reverse complement strand
TTTAATCTCGACTATTGGTTGGGGGCAACCGTTTGGTTCCCGGACTGAATGAATCCACTGTAATTCCTGCATTTGCTGCCTGCACTCAAAAAAATCGACTCTGATCCCGTACGACTTTTAATCAACTGATGCTGAAGACAGATTTACAGCTGCCAGTGTAAACTGTCGCCCTCATTTATCCCGCTAACTGGTAGAGCAAGATGATCGATAAAAAATTACTGAGTATTTTGGTTTGTCCTGTCAGCAAGGGCGAGCTGGAATACAAAGTGGAAAAGCAGGAACTCTGGTGTCGGGCCAGTGGTTTGGCTTACCCCATTCGCGATGATATTCCGGTGATGCTGGAATCCGAAGCAAGAGCTTTGACGCGGGAAGAAATTGAGCAGTTACCTGCCTCGGCTATCGAACAAATCTAATTAGAGTTTGAGTAAACACTATGAAAAGCGCTGAAATTCGCAACGCCTTTTTGAAATATTTTGAGTCCAAAGGTCACACCATTGTCTCCAGTAGTTCACTGGTTCCAGGTGATGATCCCACCTTGTTGTTTACCAATGCGGGCATGAATCAGTTCAAGGATGTATTTCTGGGAGCCGATAAACGCAGTTACAAGCGCGCCACGACTTCACAAAAATGTGTACGCGCTGGTGGCAAACATAACGACCTGGAAAATGTAGGTTACACGGCGCGCCATCATACTTTTTTTGAAATGTTGGGAAATTTCAGTTTTGGTGATTATTTCAAGCGCGATGCGATCAAATTTGCATGGGAATTTTTAACTTCCAAAGACTGGCTGGCAATTCCCGCTGAAAAACTTTGGGTCACAGTCTATGAATCAGACGATGAAGCCTTTGATATCTGGAATAAAGAAGTGGGCCTTGCACCTGATCGTATTATCCGTATCGGCGATAACAAAGGTGCGCCCTATGCATCTGACAATTTCTGGGCGATGGGTGACACTGGCCCTTGCGGTCCCTGCACCGAAATTTTTTATGATCATGGTGCCGATATCTGGGGTGGCTTGCCGGGTTCAGCGGAAGAAGACGGTGATCGTTATATCGAAATCTGGAACAACGTGTTTATGCAGTTTAATCGCACGGCCGATGGTGTTTTGCATCCATTACCTGCGCCTTCTGTGGATACCGGCATGGGGCTGGAACGTATTTCAGCCGTGATGCAGCATGTACATTCCAACTATGAAATTGATCTGTTCCAGCATTTGTTAAAAGCCGCTGCAGAAGCAACCGGCAATCATGATTTGGAAAACAAATCACTGCGTGTTATTGCTGACCATATTCGCTCCTGTTCGTTTTTAATCAGTGATGGTGTGACTCCTTCCAATGAAGGTCGCGGTTATGTGTTACGCCGTATTATTCGTCGCGCTATTCGCCATGGTAATCAGCTGGGTCAAAAGCAACCTTTCTTTCATAAAATCGTAAAAGCGCTTGCTGACGTAATGGGCGATGCCTATCCGGAATTAATTAAAAATCAAGCGCAAATCGAACGTGTTTTGTTGCAGGAAGAAGAACAATTTGAAAAAACTCTGGATAAAGGAATCGCTGTTCTTGAAGAGGCATTAAGTAAAATATCCGGCAATGAAGTTCCGGGAAAAATTGTGTTTACTCTATATGACACCTATGGTTTTCCGGTTGATTTAACTAACGATATTGCACGTGAACGCGGCATGACAATTGATCTCGCCGGTTATGAAATTGCGATGGGCGAGCAGCGCGCACGCGCACGTGCTGCCGGTAAATTTAAAGTGGATTACACCGCTGCCGGTTTGGATTTACCTGCAACGGAATTTTTGGGATACACCCATCTACATAATCAAGGCAAAGTGCTGGTCTTGATTAAAGACGGCAAAAAAGTTGATCGTTTGGAAGCGGGTGATGAAGGTGCGTTGGTATTGGATAAAACGCCTTTCTATGCAGAATCCGGGGGTCAGGCGGGTGATTGTGGTTATATCGAATCGGGTAGCAATCGTATTGAAGTGGGCGATTGCCAAAAGCAGGGCGCAGCGCATTTGCATATAGTGAAAGTGTTGGAAGGTGCAATTTCTGTTGGCAATAATGTGACTGCACGAGTGGATAGTCATGTGCGTCAGGCGACCGCATTAAATCACTCGGCTACACATCTAATGCATGCAGCACTGCGTAAAGTGTTAGGTGAACACGTGACACAAAAAGGTTCGTTGGTTGATTCAGAACGTTTGCGTTTTGATTTTTCACATTTTGAAGCCGTGACGCAAAATCAATTAAAAGAAATTGAAAATCTGGTTAATCAGCAAATTCAAACCAACTCTGCCGTGCAAACGGATTTGTGTGATATGAATGAAGCCAAATCCAAAGGTGCGATGGCGCTCTTTGGTGAAAAATACGGTGACAGGGTTCGTGTGTTGACTATGGGTGAAGGTTTCTCCGTTGAGCTTTGTGGTGGTACGCACGTGCAGCGTACGGGTGATATTGGTTTGTTTCGAATTATTTCCGAATCAGGTGTTGCAGCAGGTATTCGTCGCATAGAAGCTGTTACCGGACAACAGGCATTGGCTCGTTTTGATCATGTCGAATCTTTGGTTGATGCAGCCGGTTTTGCACTAAAAGCCAATCGCGATAATCTGCTGGAAAAATTGGAAGCCTTGGTTGCACAAAATCGCAAACTGGAAAAAGATCTGGCCAGTTTGAAAACAAAATTAGCGAGTTCTTCCGGTGGGGATTTAACTTCCCAGGCAAAAGATATTGGTATTGGCAAATTATTAGTCTTGAATCTGGATGGCGCTGACGCAAAATCCCTGCGTGATATTGCAGATCAATACAAACAAAAACTGGGTTCGGCAATTGTATTGTTATCAACAGTTGAAGATGGAAAAATTTCGTTGGTTGCGAGTGTCACACAAGATCTCACCAACAAAGTTAAGGCCGGTGATTTGGTGGGGCATGTTGCCAAACAAATTGGCGGCAAAGGTGGTGGTCGTGCTGATATGGCTCAAGGCGGCGGTACAGATGTTAACCAGCTGAATCCTGCATTGGCGTCAGTTGCTTCCTGGGTTGATTCCCAACTCGGTTAATTGCTGAACAATAAATCATAAAGATGTAGATTTATGTGAATAATTAACAAGTTTTCGGGTTAACTTTTGTCGCAATCTAGTGTTTAATTGCAGCCCTTTTTTGTGATCGGGTTATTACTCCCCTGTGGTTTAAAGGTTGAGCTTAAATGAGTTTGTTGGTTCAAAAATACGGTGGCACTTCAGTAGGTTCTGTTGAACGAATCCAACAAGTTGCTGAAAAAGTTTCCAGCTTTCGTGCCCAAGGGCATGACATGGTGGTGGTGGTTTCCGCTATGAGTGGCGAAACCAATCGCCTGATTGCATTGGCGAAAGAAATTCAGGAAACTCCAGATCCGCGAGAGCTGGATGTGTTGGTGTCAACGGGTGAACAGGTCACCATCGCACTCTTGTGTATGGCGCTGAAAAAATGTGGCGTTGAAGCCCGCTCTTATACCGGCGGTCAGGTTCGCATATTAACGGACAGTGCTTTCACCAAAGCTCGTATCCAATCAATTGATGAAGCCAATATTCGCGCTGATCTCAAGGCCGGTCGTGTGGTTGTGGTTGCCGGTTTTCAGGGCGTTGATGATCAGGGCAATATCACCACTTTGGGTCGCGGTGGCTCTGATACCACCGGTGTTGCACTGGCCGCTGCGTTGACAGCAGACGAATGCCAGATTTACACCGATGTTGATGGCGTTTATACAACTGATCCACGTATTTGCGACAGAGCAAAACGTCTCGATAAAATTACATTTGAAGAAATGCTGGAAATGGCCAGTCAGGGCTCAAAAGTTTTGCAAATTCGTTCGGTTGAGTTTGCTGGAAAATATAAAGTGCCCCTGCGCGTATTACACAGTTTCAAAGAAGGTCCCGGAACTTTAATTACCCTCGATGAGGAAAGCTCGACTATGGAACAACCTATTGTTTCTGGTATCGCATTTAATCGCGATGAAGCCAAAATTACCCTGGCAGGAATTCCTGATACTCCCGGTGTTGCTGCACGTATATTGGCACCGGTTGGCGATGCCAATATTGAAGTGGATGTAATCGTTCAAAACGTATCAGCTGATGGCACTACGGATTTAACATTCACTGTGCATAAAAATGATATGAATAAAGCGGTGGCTGTGTTACAAAACGTGGCTAGAGAATTAGGTGCCCGTGAAGTCCGCAGTGACGACAAAATTGCAAAAGTTTCGATAGTGGGTGTTGGTATGCGATCTCACGCTGGAGTGGCGTCGCGCATGTTCACTGCATTGGCTGCAGACAATATCAACATTCAGATGATAACCACCTCTGAAATCAAAATTTCGGTGATTATCGACGAGCGTTACTTGGAGCTGGCTGTGAGAAGTCTTCACACCGCTTTTGGATTGGATGCCGAACCATCAGAGGGCAGAGTGAGGGGCTAGGCCCTGAAAGCTGGAGGTTGAGTAAAGGTCTATTGGCTGGAAACAGCTGTAACAATAACCACAAGTG
>CAMLRJ010000355.1 GCA_946482345.1 uncultured Cellvibrio sp. | reverse complement strand
GCCCGCTTCAACTTTGGAGAAATCCAGAATGTCGTTAATGATTGCCAGCAAATCTTCACCGGAACTGCGGGCAACACGGGCAAAACGTTTTTGTTTGGTATTCAGCTCTGTTTCCAATAGCAAACTGGTCATACCCAAAATGCCATTAAGCGGTGTGCGGATTTCATGGCTCATCACCGCCAGAAATTCACTTTTGGCTTTGTTGGCGGACTGGGCTTCTTCCATCGCCAGTTGCAACTCGGCTGTGCGCTGCTGAACTCTTTCTTCCAACTCTTCCTGCTGTTTGCGCAGACGATGATCCTGTTGCTGGATGCGATCCAGCATGTTGTTAAAACGCAGAGTTAACTGACTGACTTCATCCTGGGTATTACCCGGTTCAGCGCGCAATTCATAACGTCCCTCACGACCTATTTGCTCTGCCAATTGGCTAAGCCTTGCCAGAGGTTTTAATAATCCCGGAATCAAAACACGGGATAAAAGCCCCGCCAGTAACACCACCAGCAAAGCCGCAACACCAACATAGGTCAATTGCTCGCGGAACTGCTGTTGCAGGTGCTGCAAGGTGTAATCCAGTTCCAGATAACCCAGGTTTTCATCCTGCCAGCGGATCCGCGCTTGTATCTGTTCCAGTCCGTCCTGTGAAGTGTCCCGCGCTTTATAACTGGCCAGCAGCTGACGATCATTGAGTATTACTCTGGCGGCGGCTATGCCGGTTTCCACACTCAGCGAGTTCAGGAGCTTTTCAGCTGATGCGGCATCCAGAAACATACTGGGTGCCGCCAGATTGTAGGCGGTCATCTCGGCCAGAGTTTGCAGTTGCCGTTGCACCTGGGTTTGGGCGGAAGAATATTGGTGCCACACACTGAGCAAAGACACAAACAACACGGCAACCGATGACAACAACATGGCACGTGCACCCAGCCTGCCAGCAAGGGAATGAGTCTTCATCTTGCCTCTCCCTGATAATTTTTTGCCAACTTAAGTAATTGACTGCTAGCCGTCACTTTGGCATGCGCCAGAGCATGGGAGTTAACGTAAAACTCCATGCGATTGTCTCTGGACAGCACCAGAGAAAAACTCACACGCGGATCAGGTGTTGTCACTTCATTGGTCATCAACACCAAACCTTCCGGCAAGGTTGGGTTTATTTCAGGCAGGATTTCAGGCGACACCAGATAGAGCACCTGGCATTCGTTATAGGAAGGCAAAGGCTCGACAATCAGGAAGTGAATAACATTCAATTTTCGTCCCGACAGGACTCTTTCATGCAAGGGCTGCAAGGCTTCCTGCAACCCGGGCTTATCTCCCATCACACAAAGTGTGATTTGCGGGTTCTTTCCCGGCCACTCAATAAACTTGATGAAGTTGTAGACAAACGCCATACGCAACGAGACTTCAGACGCAAACAACTGCACAGGCAACAGACATAGGTAGACCGCCAGCAAATATCCAGCTGTCCTTCTAATCTGCCGAATACTGACCAGCCGCCGAAAGCGCCTTTTCGTCTTACTTAATCTCAAATAATCTCCTTCTGAAAAAATTCTCTGGCATCCAATCGAGCTACATAAAACGAGCTTTGTAAAATGTGGAACCCAAGCCTGAATAGGTATAGATAGAATTGATGACTAAATCAAATTTGCACGGGGGTTTTTCATCTGCAGGCAACAGCCGCTTTTGACCTATTAAATCGCAAAAACAGCAGCATTTTTTATATTCGATTTCGCCCTATAATGCCGCTCTTTTGGGATTTGGCGGGAAGCAGGATATGCGCACAATTGGATCAATATGTTTATGGGGAGTCGTTTTTATGTCGGGATTTTCGATCAGTTCAGTATTTGCCAAACCTTCAGCCCACTACCCCCAACTCCATGAACACAAAGCCGCCTCTGAAAATTATGAAATCGTTAAATTGATTGATGGGCCTATCGATAGCGTTTACAGCAATGTCAGCAGCGGGGAATTCATCGGACAAAGCGGTTCAAAATTGTGGAAAATTAACACCAAAGGTGAGGTGATTGATTACTTTGATGAAGACGGTCTCTACACATCCGGCCTGATCATTAAAAAAGAAGGGGTTATTGATTGGGTATTCACAGGCGACAAACAATTAAAGCCTTATACCAAAACCATAGACGCCAAAGCTTACTCGCAAAAAGAATTATTTGACGCTTTTGACCAGGCAGACATTATTGAGTTTGACGAAGTTGATGAATCAACCAGCCTCGCTTACTTATACAAACAAGGTCAGGCATGGATTCTGGATATTTCAACCCAGGGTAAAAAAATTGATGACTTTTATATCACGCAACGAGTGAAAAAAGATCACAATCTCCGACGGGATGAAACTGACATCAACGCCAGTAATTTTGAAAATTATCAAAAGAAAAATCAGAATCTGCAATTTCTGTCATCATTTGAAAAAAAATCATCCGCATCCTGGCAAATGAAATCCATTGGATTTGAAAAAGAATTCACACATCGTCCACACAGTATTCTGGGAACATTTTTTGAAAATCTGGCAAGAGCAATTTTTACCAGCCGATCCCGTCAGGAATACGGATACCCTGCGGGTTATATAAAATACGAATTATTGAATGCACATGAATCCATTAAATTTTCCATCTTTGCCGATATAGAATATGACAAACCCTGGGCGCACAATTTTTCATGGCTTGGTCGTGAATCCGAAAACCCGGATGCATTAACATTTATTACGATTAATTATCGACGAACCAATCTTACTGAACTCAATGAGCTTTCACTATTACCTTATTATGAAAAAGATGTAGGGCTTTACGTCCTTCGCAAAAAAACTGTCCACAATAAAAATAATTTCGCTGCATGGCAGTTAAGTTATTCCGGATTACACTCTTACGATTCAATTTGGGGGCACACTCATTTTGCACAGGATGCTTTGCCACCCGTTTATTACTGGTTTTGGCAATCGCGTCCAATCCCTGAAGATCGCCAATATTTCTGGCCCGGTCGCTGGGCACAGATCGCCTGCCCTGTTTTAAAAACGTTGCCTGAATCGATGACTTTTCACTGGACAGATTTTAAAGCCAATCGATCTTTCCGTTTGGTAGTCAACGAACGGGACGCATTTTTTTATGATAAAGACGATACAAAAGTATCCATCACCCTGAAGTTTGATGCCGCCGAATTAACCCGGGCATTTCAACAGCTCAGCAAATCAACGGATTTAATTCAACTCAACCTTCACATGGAAGAAAAACCTCGTGGTGCTGAACTTTTGATTCATCTACAAGACAGCAAACAACGAATTCCATTGAAAAAAGTCCAGATTGATTACCAGGAAATTCCTTACACCCCAAAATCACCTGACAGCATACAAGACAGCCATCACACAACATTATTCTTGGCTTATGAAAATTCGCTGATCAGTTTCAATCCGGATTTTTTCCTGAAAAACTTGCAACTATTGATAGATCGCAATGAAATACCCACCTACGCGTCTTCAATCAGTTATTACTTTGCACGGCTCAGTTATGAATTTAATATCAATCAAAAATTCGATGAAAACCTCCAGCTGACGAATTTCTATTTAAATAATATTCACGCCTTGATTAAGAACAACCGAACCTATGCCCTGCAACACCAGAATCTGGCTGTGTTTGCTTCGCAAGGTATTTATTTGGGTTCGAACACACGAAATAAGGATTTAAACAACAGGATAATCAACACATTTGTCGAACAGGATTTTGACCTGGAACAAGAAACCAATCGGGTATTTTTATTTAATGTCGCCTGTCAATACGCCGTCAATCATAACAAACCACAAATGTTGAAAATGATCAGACGGGCTGTCGAATTGGGCAAAATGGCCGAGGATTTTTTAAAAGACCCTGACTTTACCGATTACTGGCAAGATCCGGATTTCCTCGCAGCGGTAGGAAAACAATAATGAATTTACCCAATCAATTGTCACACTTGATTTCCATGGAATCAGAAAAAGAAATGCATCAATTAATTGTTGATGCACCGGAAGAGAGTTTAGGTGATCTTTTGCATACGGCGGTATGTGATTTATCCATTACTGCCACAAAAAAAATTTTGGCTCGTCAACCGGACGTGATGAAATTATTAACTGTTAAAGGGTTTTCAAAACTGCCAACACCCGTTCACTTTTATCTTTGCGATGATTTTGATTTCTTCATGTTTGATGATGAAGATAATTCCGAAGAGCTGCGACTGGAAATATTGCAATTGCTATTGGATCACAAAGCTGATCCCAATTGGGCCGGTAAAAATGGCAGCGTGCTGGACACAGCGATAGGAAGCAAACACCAATCCCTAATAAAATGTTTGTTAGCTGCAGGTGCTGATATTAATCAACCAAAAGAAGGGAGCGCACTCAATACTGCCATTCGTCGCATCGATGATACAGCTGAACGTTTGAGTATTATGACTCTGCTATTGGATGCAGGCGCCTATATCAATGGCGATGCCAAACACCGCCCGTTATTCACAGCTGCGCACAAAAATCAAATTGATACTATTGAATTTTTACTAAACG
>CAMLRJ010000354.1 GCA_946482345.1 uncultured Cellvibrio sp. | reverse complement strand
AAAAAGCATTTTCTGATCCTGTTGCCAATGCTTATGGTTTCTTTCGGTATGAAGCCAATAGTTATTGGAAATCGGTTGCACCTTTTATACAGGATCAAGTCAGTTATCCTCGATTAATTGGCAATCGTCAATCAGAAGTTGATCAGGTGTTGAGAAATTACATTCCCGAACTTTTACAATAGTCAGGTGGTTGTATGAAATTGAGAGTCTTTTTAAGTACAGTTTTGTTTTGTCTTCCCGTTATTGTGAGTGCACAACAGAAGACCAGTGTATTTAAAAATGGTTTTGACAGTGAAGCAGAAGTAAAAAAATGGTCCATTATGTATGGTGCCAGTATTGTTGCAGATAATATGCGCAATGGCACAGGTGCATTGGCGATTGCGGAAGGTGAAGCATCTATTCGTACTCAAACCCAGTTGAGTGAACAAGGTGTGGTGGACTTTTGGATAAAAACCTCTACACCTGCCACGGAATATACCATTACGTTACGTGTGGCATCGTCACAAAATAAAGATACCGAATGGGTGCAGGTTGGTCAGATTATCGGAAAAAATGACACTGCTGAATATTATGCCAAGCGCGTGTCAATTGATGATCCAGGTAAAAAATATTTACGCATAGATTTTGAAGTCACTAATGGACAGTTATGGTTAGATGACTTCAATGTGCAGAAAATTCTGTTGGGAACAGCTTTGCAAAAAAACCAGCAAAAAATTATCACGGAAGTACTGGATAAGTTGCGCGCAGATAAAGACTATGAAGTACAAGCCGATGCTTTGCGTACTCTCGGTAAGAATTATGCTGCACAAATTGATGTGCAGCGCCAATATCTTGAATATGCCAATGGTATTTATTCCAGTGTGACCTTGGCTATGGCAACTTCCGAAAGAGGACGAATGGCTAACCCTCTGGCTTATGATACATTCAAGAAAGTTGTGGATGACGTTAGTCTGGTTTCATCACCTTTACAAAAAGCGCGTATTTCCTCTTTATTGAAACCTTTGGGTGCTATAGCAACCAATAGTTTGAATGTCATGACCCAAGGTGCCTTTTCTGCATTTGCAGAACCTTTCAAATCGATAGTGGCAACAGCATTTGAAAGATCCAATTTTGAAAATGCCGGAATTAATCGTGCGGCCAGAAAATTTGCTGAAAAAAATGGTTTGGTTACTTACGAAAAAGCGGAAGGTTTTTTAGGTGAGATAGAAAAAGAAATTTCCGTGCTGGCTGCTCTTGATAAAGATCTTCAGGATATTCAGGGGAAGTTAAATCAGTATCGCAATGATTTAAGTAAACATTTACAGGATTCATTGATTGCCGGTGGTTTGGGGCGCGGGCAGGAGAATTACAATCGCGTTTTAAGTAAAGACGAAACTGTGCGTAATCAAGCCTTATTGGAAATTACCAATTATTTTATGATACAGGCAGAGAGCTACCAAAATCATTCGAGTTCCAATACTGAATTTGTACAATTTATGATGAAAGCCACACGCAATATGGAAGAAACGCAAGTTTATAAAGAAAGATTCAATCAAATTGCTTCTTCAGTGATTACCTATTACGACAAATTTGAACGCAGTGTCGCCAAAGAACAAAATCCTTTTAGTGAAGAAAAAGATAAAAAAGTTTGGGAAACTCAAGCTGCCAAAGTGCGCGGATATTTGCAAGAATCCAAGCAGGCGTTTACCAAGGCTTATATGTAAAAACAAACCCCACCTAACCTCCCCTTCGTAAGGGGAGGGACTGTTCCTCCCCCTTGTGGAGGGGGAGGCCAGGAGGGGGTGCAAGGTTTAAAGGGAGTCAGTGAAATAAACTCTATTCTTTGAAGGGATTTTAGATTTTACTTTTAAAAAGGTTTTTGTTATGCCAATGAATTGGAACCAATTATTGTGTGCAGATCGTTTAGGAAAACGTTCAGCCAAAATTGAAGAGGGACGATCACCTTTTCACTCGGATCATGACAAGATAATTTTCTCCGGCGCATTTCGTCGGCTTGCACGTAAAACACAAGTGCATCCTTTGGCCACTAACGACCATATCCATAATCGTATGACACACAGTTTGGAAGTAGCTTGTGTGGGGCGAACTCTGGGGATTCGTGTGGGTGAAGCTTTACGTTCCCATAAAGATTTTCCGCAATCCATTTTTCCGACTGATATTGGCGACATAGTACAAGCAACTTGTCTGGCTCACGATATTGGCAATCCGCCTTTTGGTCACACAGGTGAAGATGCCATTCGTAACTGGTTTCAAAAAGAAGGCGCAGATTTTTTGCAGCATTTGTTGCCTGAAGAGCAGGATGATATTCGTATTTTTGAAGGTAATGCGCAAGGTTTGCGAGTGTTGACGACGTCAGAATATCATCAGTTTCATGATGGAATGCGTTTAACCTACGCCACACTTGCTTCATCAATTAAATATCCCTGGACATCAACGCCAACTTTATTGGGGCAGCGACCCAAAAATAATAAGTACGGCATTTTTCAATCGGAGTTGGATTATGTTCACGAAATTGCTGAAAAAACCGGTTTGCTGGAAAAAGGAAAAAACTGGTACTGCCGTCATCCGTTAGTCTATTTAATGGAAGCAGCAGATGATTTTTGTTACGGCATTATTGATTTGGAAGATGGTTTGGAAATGGGAATTTTACAATGGCAGGAAATTTATGAGTTGTTATTGCCTGTGATTGCAGATTCACCACAAATGGCCGATTTGGAAAAACTGTTGAAAAAAGTAAATGATGGTCGCAAGCCTGCATTGGTGAGAGGGAAAATTATTGATGCTTTTATTGCAGCAGGTACGGAGGCCTTTATCCGACATCAGGATGCTTTTTTAGCCGGTGAAATGGAAGGTGATTTAATTTCCCTTTGTGATGAAAAGGTGAAAAACGCAGTGCAAGCTGCAAAAGATTTGGCGAAACGGAAAATATTCAATCATTCGCGTCGTGTGGAATTGGAAATTGGTGCTTATGCGGTTATTGGTACATTATTAAATACGATATGCAGTGCGGTTTATTCTTTTTTACACAATCCACAGCAAATGACCTATAAAGATAATCGTGTCATGGCATTAATTGGTGAAAACAATTTTCATCCCTGTGTATTCAAACGCGAAGGTAATTATCATTATCTGGCATTAATGGCAGTGATCGACCATATCAGTGGCATGACTGACAACTATGCCACCAATCTTGCCAAACAATTTAATGGTTTGGGTGAGTCGAGATATTAATATGCTCGCTTCTGTTTCCTGGCGAAAGCTGACTTTGGTGTTGATATTGTGTGCTGTGCCTTTATTTTTTGTCGGCGGTGTCAGCGCGTATGCTCCTGATATATACAGGCGCATGTGGGATTTGGGGCACGCGGTGTTTTTTGCTTTAGTGGCCATTAATTTGGTTAGCTGGTCGATCATCAAAACGCATAAGCAATTTGTGATTGCATTATTGATGGTATTCGGCATGAGTTTAATTATTGAAAAATTGCAGACTTATGTTGGGCGCAATGCCAGTTGGTTTGATGTACTTTCCAATCTCTCGGGATTTTTATTGGGTTACAGTTTTGCGCAACCTTTGAATAAATGGATAGTGTTGTTGCGATCAATTTCCATTGTTGGATTGTCGCCTGGCTTATGGGCTGTGTTGAAAAGTTTTATTCTGTTGATTGTTATGTGGCAACAATTTCCATTGTTATCCGGAGGTACTTCCTGGGAAGCGCGCGCCTGGAGTGGTGGTGCCAAAGTTTCCAGAGTTGCCGCGCACCAAAATACGCAAAGAGTTTACCA
The DNA here is from genome assembly GCA_946482345.1 of uncultured Cellvibrio sp. The sequence goes on along the minus strand of CAMLRJ010000354.1, from coordinate 765 downwards.
TGTGGGTTATTCCGGTATTGCATACCAGGCCGCTAACCTGAGGGGATTCGTTCAGCCCTGGAGCGATTATCAAAAGTTAATTTTACAGATAGAAAATCCTTCCAGTGAAATGTTTGAATTGACCATACGTATTTCGGATAAACAACATGAATTATCCAAACAGAAATACAGTGACAGATTCAATCATCGCATTGAATTGTTGCCAGGATGGAATCAAATAGAAATTCCAGTCGAACAGATTAAAAATGCGCCGTTGGGAAGAACAATGAATTTGGCAGAAATATATATCTTGAAGTTATTTTTATCAGAGCCAGGCAAGGCGCGGGAGATATACTTAAACAAGATTTTTCTTGAATAAAATAGACACTCATTTCTACAACAATTCAGATTGCAATAAAAAGTCATATTACATCGCATATCCAGTACCTTTAGATAAACGCGACAGAATCGACACTGGTACCTGATGTCAGTTCAAGATTTCATAACACTTATCAGATAATTATTGCACCTCACAGACTTACTTATTAACCTGCTATCGACCAGTATCAAAACTGGCACTCTCTTCAACATGTAAAAATAATAAACTCACACTTGTTCATTTCAATAACAATAAACCCATGGAGAAATCCGAATGATAGTAAAAAAATTCTCGCGCAGCATTCAGTTGCGAACAGCAAAACTTTTTATATTGTTGGCAAAATTTTTATTTTCTAAAACCGCATTTGAAATCATGTGTGCATATCAAGTGACACACGACTGGGGTTC
>CAMLRJ010000353.1 GCA_946482345.1 uncultured Cellvibrio sp. | reverse complement strand
TGGTTTTGTTGGTAAAACGTTGAATGTATGGCAGTGCTTCGGTTAATACATTGGCAATATTCATCGCCGAATCGCGATCAAGTGACATGGTCAATCCTGTATAAGTTTAAAAGTTTAAGGTGAGTGTTGGATGAATCCGGTAAATTTCCTGTTTGAAATTCTGCTGAATTTTCTCAAGAATTTCTTTGCTCTCTGCTTCAAAACGAAAGGTTAATGCGGCTGATGTGTTGGATGCGCGTACCAAGGCCCAACCCCTTTCAAAATCCACACGCAAGCCGTCAATTGTGCTTACCACTGCATTGGGGAACTTGGCTTGTGCAATAATTGCATCGACCAGGGCAAATTTATCTTTTTCCTCGACATTAACGCGTATTTCCGGTGTTGAGGTTTGCGATGGGAAGGCAGCGAAAATAGCATCAATTTTTTGATCGCGCAGTGTAATGATTTCCAGTAATCGTGCCATTGCATAAATACCATCGTCAAAACCGTACCAGCGATCTTTGATAAAAATGTGACCGGAATATTCACCACCTATAAGTGCCCGCGTCTCTTCCATTTTTGCTTTCATCGGTGAGTGGCCGGTTTTCCACATTATCGGCCGTCCGCCATAACCACTAATAACCTGATTAAGCAAACGGGAACATTTCACATCAAATAAAATATCGGCGCCCGGATTGCGCTGCAAAACATCTTTGGCAAATAACATCAATAATCTATCCGGCCATAAAATATCACCGCGCGGTGTCACTACCACCAATCGATCCCCGTCACCATCAAATGCAACACCAACATCTGCCTGGGTTTCTTTTACTTTTGCGATTAATGCTTGCAGATTTTTTTCAACAGTAGGGTCGGGATCGTGGTTGGGGAAGCTGCCATCGAGTTCGCAAAATAACGGGATTACCTCACAGCCCAATTCTTCGAATAATCGCGGTGCTACAATTCCTGGTACTGCATTTGCCGCATCCACTACGATTTTGATTTGACCAGCGATTGCGACATCAGAAAAAATGCGTTCGATATAGGCGTTGATAATGTCACGCGAAGTTTCTTGCCCTGCACCTTGATGCAATCGCTGATTAATAATGCGTTCCCTGAGTTCTTGTACACCGTTATCAGAGAGTGCCTGATTTTGCATCACCACTTTAAAGCCATTAAATTCTTTCGGGTTGTGACTGGCGGTTACCATCACGCCACTGCGAGTGTCGCTGAAGTGAAAAGTAGCGAAATAGAGCAGAGGTGTTGGCACTATGCCGATGTTAATCACATTACATCCTGTGGCTAAAATACCTTTTATCAGCGTACGTGTGATGTCTTCACTGTGGGTGCGCGCATCTCGTGCGACGATAATCGATTTTTCACCTTGATCCAATGCTTCGCTGCCAATTGCGTGTCCCAACTTGAATGCGAGATCCAGTGTTAATTCTTTTCCATAAATACCACGAATATCGTAAGCCCGAAAAATTTGTGGTGGGATGGTGTTTGGATCGACAGCAGGTAAATTGTGGTTGCCGATGCCGGTTTGTTTTCCGGTGGATCCCTCTATGCCCAGAATTTTTTTGTCTTCGGCAATAATTTCAACGTCCAGAATATCTTTGTTTTGGTAGAGCAAACCAACAGGTGTTTCGTCAACATTCTGTTTTGCCAGACTCACCACTTGTTGCAAGCTTTGTTGTTGGCCTGTGTCCTTGCGCAGCATCATCATGTAGGCCACACGACTCATAACCCAGCAGAAGATAATACTGGCGAACACCGAGGCGCTCATGATAAGCAGCCAGAGCGTCAGTGGTTCTGCAGCGGATTTTCTCAGGTGATCCGAGGCGGTGAATTTAATTGACCAATAGGTTCCCGGAATTTTAATTGCTGCACTGTTATTGCTGCTGCCTTCACCGACTTTATCGAGTGATTGTACCGGGCTGCCTGTAAATTCCTGCTGTAGTTCAAATTCACCAAGATTGGTATCTACAGTGCGAAAACGTTTGAACAGGGATTGCGCTGGCAGCGTGATCAAAATGGTACCTATTACCTGATTGTCTCTGGATACGGGGACTATCCAGTGCACCATCCAATCTTTACCAATTTTTAGTGCTTCCGGTGCCGGTATTTCGCCTTTTTCTGCACGACTGATTAAGTCCAGTTCTGAAAATCGAATAGGTACCGGGCCTTCATCTGTTTTTTGTGCTGTTGCCAGTGGAATGATGCGAACCTTTATAGCTTCAAGGCGCTCTTCCAGGCCTTTTTCATGAAAGCTGCGTTGTTCCGGATTATTTTCAACTAACCGTTGTTTGATGGTTTGATCCTGAGCCAGGCTTTCAAACATTTTTCGTTGTTGCTTGATAAAGTTCGCCAGATCCTCTTTGCGTTCAGTGGCAACTTGCTCGCTGAGTGCAGCAAGGTTTTCATCTTCATGGCTGAGAATCAGTTGCTGATACAAATAAAAACCGGCAATAGAATTGAGCACAGCGAAAACCAGCAGCAACGAAAAAAATAGACGTTGCTTAATCCGGTTGCGTTTATTGGCAGCGACCTGGTGCGCTTCAATAATGGCTTTATTGCGTTTTTGGTCGGTTGATTTGTTATTGGTCATGAGTTTTGTATTTAACAATATTTTGGTTATTTGGAAATTTGTTCTGCGATTTTGGCAATAATCATCTGCGCTAATGTCATTTTACTGGCGCGAGGTAAATCTTGCACTTGGGTTGTTGTAATCAGGCTGATCTGGTTGTCATCTGAATTAAAGCCTATTTCCGGTGAACTGACATTGTTGGCTGCCACCATATCCAGATTTTTTTTACCGAGTTTATCTCGTGCATGGGCAATAGTATCTTCAGTTTCAGCCGCGAAACCCATAACAAATCCGGGCCTGTGCTCAAGATTGGCAATGGTGGCGACAATATCGGGGTTTTTGGTCAGGTTTAAAACCAGTTGATCATCCGCCTGCTTCTTGATTTTTTTTGTGGAAAATTCTGCTGGACGATAGTCGGCAACAGCCGCCGCCGCAATAAAAATCTCGCATTGGCTGTGTTGCAAGCAGGCAGCGAGCATATCTTCTGCAGTGATGACGGAAATGCGTTCTACCCGATCCGGGCAGGCCAGATGGGTAGGGCCGCTGATCAAGGTCACTTTCGCTCCTGCTTCAACGGCTGCTGTTGCCAAGGCATAGCCCATTTTGCCGGAGCTGTGGTTGCTGAGATAACGAACCGGGTCGAGTGCTTCGCGGGTTGGTCCTGCTGTAATAACCACTCGTTTACCGGCGAGCGAGCCTGTTAAAAATAATTGACGGGTGGCTTCGACCAAATCCTTCACCTCCAACATGCGTCCCATACCAACTTCGCCACAGGCTTGCGAACCTGAGTCAGGTCCCAGGATTGTTATTGATCGTTTTTGCAATTGCTGCATATTGTCTTGCGTGGCGGCGTTGTTCCACATGCCCTGATTCATTGCCGGGGCGATTGCCAAAGGTGCACTGGTTGCAAGGCAGATGCTGGTTAACAAATCATTGGCCATTCCCTGAACCAGTCGGGCAATAAAATCGGCAGTGGCGGGGGCGATTAAAACAAGATCGGCCCAGCGAGCCAGTTGAATGTGCCCCATTCCGGCTTCTGCTGCGGGATCAAGCAGGTGGGTGTGAACCGGATTGCCTGAGAGAGCTTGCATCGTTAGTGGTGTTATAAATTCTTGCGCGGCCGGGGTCATCACTACCTGAACCTCGGCACCGGCATCACCCAAACGGCGAATTAACTCAGCACTTTTATAGGCCGCAATGCCACCGGTAACACCCAGTAAAATGCGTTTATTGGTGAGTGATGACATGGGTAATGTCCTTAACCTTTTCAGCTAGTTGACTCGAGGCGGTTAAGATAGCATCCTTGCGCAGCTTTTCGAATGCTCATGGATCAAGAAACACTAACCAAAAACAAGGAATCGTTATGTCTATTACCGATTGGCCCGAAGCCGAACGTCCCCGCGAAAAACTTCTTTTACAAGGTGCTGATGCACTTTCTGATGCTGAATTGCTCGCCATTTTTTTACGTGTAGGCTGTGCAGGCAAGTCTGCAGTGGATCTCGCGCGTGAATTACTCATTAACTTTGGTGGGCTACGCCCTTTGCTTGAATCCACTCAGGAAGAGTTTTGTCGTGGCTTGGGACTGGGCAAGGCCAAATATGCGCAACTGCAAGCGGTTATGGAAATGGCGAAGCGACACCTTTCTGCCAGTTTGCAAACGGGTGATGTGATGTCCAGCCCCGATAAAGTTCGCGATTTTTTGCGTGCGAAATTACGGCATCATTTGCGAGAAGTTTTTGCGGTGATATTTCTGGATACACAAAATCAATTTCTGGCGTATGAAGAAATTTTTTTTGGCACTCTGGATTCTGCGTCAGTCTATCCTCGCGAAATTATTATGCGTGTATTACATCATAATGCGGGGGCTGTTATTTTTGCTCACAATCATCCGTCCGGTATTGCGGAGCCCAGTCAGGCAGATCAACGCATTACGCGGCGTTTGCAATCTGCATTGGAATTAATTGATGTCCCTGTGCTTGATCATATGATTGTGGG
>CAMLRJ010000352.1 GCA_946482345.1 uncultured Cellvibrio sp. | reverse complement strand
GCGGGTTTTGAAGCTATTGCCACAACTGCAGTTAACAGCTACTTCAACGTAATTGGGATGAATATCAGCTTTCATGATTTTTGGCCTTTAGTGTTGTGCCGCCGCCCGATCAATTGCCGGGTACCGCACCAGGGTCGTTTTTGGGAGGCGCGATACTATCAGAACCAGTTTATAAGGCAAGCAGAAAAAGCGCCTGCAACCCGCTTCCGTTTGGCTTATGCTGCGCCTTTTTGATTGCATCGACCGCTAATGACTCAACTCCCAATTGCAAGCTGTGTAACAGGCCCAATTCTGAGCCTTGCCCTGCCGACGCCACTACGTCGCCGCTTTGATTATCTGACACCAGCGGATTTTCAGGCAGAAGATGCGGAGCCCGGCCAATTGTTTCGTGTTCCATTTGGTAATCAAATCATGATTGGGTTGCTGCTTGAACTAAAAACCCAGTCTGACGTACCGCCAGAAAAACTACGTCCGGCAGTCGAATGGCTGGGACCAGAAACCGCACTGGATGATGAACAAATCTCCCTCTGCCTTTGGGCCGCTGATTATTATCAGTGCCCGGTAGGTGATGCCATCAGCACTGCCCTGCCCGCACTCTTGCGACAAGGCCAGTGGCAAAAAAGTCAGATCGAACCTCGTTACCAACTGACAACCCAGGGCAAAGGCTTACCCGAAGGCGCGTTAAAACGAGCACGCAAACAAGCGGTTCTTTTATCCGCATTGCAACAACATAACAATTTGAGTCGAGCAGAAATTGATGCGTTGGAAATCGGATTGCCCGCAATAAAAGCATTGATCGAGAAAGGTTTGATTGAAACCTATATCCCTGAGCAGATTGAATCTAAAGACAATAGTTCTTCGGGGATGACAGCATCGAGCGACAATTTTCTAAAAGAAAAGCCACTCGAATTAAATGCAGAACAAATCACTGCGCTCAACCAAATCCAACAAAATTCATTTGCAACCTATTTGTTAGATGGCACCACCGGCAGCGGTAAAACCGAAATTTATTTACAGGCGATTGAACGCTGTTTGGCAGATAACAAACAAGCGTTAGTTCTGGTTCCGGAAATCGGTTTAACACCACAAACGCTTTCACGTTTTTTGCGACGATTTAATGTTCCGATTGCCGCCTTGCATTCCGGTTTAAATGATCGCGAACGACTGGACGCCTGGATGGATGCGAAAAATGGTCGCGCAAAAATTATTATCGGCACACGTTCCGCGATTTTCACTCCGCTGAAAAATCCAGGCATGATTATTATCGATGAAGAACATGATTTATCTTTTAAACAACAAGAAGGTTTTCGATACTCTGCGCGCGATTTGGCAGTGGTGCGCGCACACAAACTCAATATTCCATTAATTTTGGGATCAGCCACACCTTCGCTGGAAACTCTGCACAACGCACAACAAAAACGTTATCACCATTTGCGATTAACAACTCGCGCTGGCAAAGCAAAGCCGCCACAAATTCATTTGCTGGATATTCGCGGGCAACAATTAGATGACGGCTTGTCACCACTCACACTGGATAGCATCAGCAAAACGCTGAACAAACACGAACAAGTATTGGTGTTTTTAAATCGTCGCGGTTATGCGCCCACACTCGAATGTCAGGATTGCGGCTGGATGGCGGACTGTCGTTATTGTGATGCACGCATGACGCTGCATCAGTCGCCTGCGCATTTACATTGTCACCACTGTGATCATCAACGCGGCATTCCCAAAAATTGTCCCAACTGCAAAAGTTCGCGCTTGCATCCACTCGGGCAAGGCACCGAGCGCAGTGAAGAAACCTTGCGACAAGCATTCCCCAATACGCCGGTGATTCGAATTGATCGCGACGCTACACGACAAAAAAATTCGCTCAATCGTTTGCTCGAACCTGTTCATCAAGGCGAGCCTTGTATTTTGATCGGTACACAAATGTTGGCAAAAGGCCATCACTTTCCCAATGTCACACTGGTGGTGATTTTGGATGCAGACGCAGGATTATTCAGCACCGATTTTCGCGGCATAGAACGCATGGGGCAATTGCTGCTGCAAGTATCAGGTCGCGCCGGTCGCGCTGAAAAACCGGGTCATGTCATCATTCAAAGTTTGCATACCGATCACCCCTGGTTACAAACACTGGTACATTCCGGTTATCACGCCATGGCCGAATTAATTTTACAAGAAAGACAAAAACAACAACTGCCGCCCTTTAGCCACCTCGCGCTACTGCGTGCCGAAAGCAAACGCCCGGAAGTTGCGCTGGAATTTTTGCGATTGGCTTTATCACTCGCGCAAAAAATCCAACCCGCATCAAAAGAATTACACTATTTAGGCCCACTACCGGCGATGATGGAAAAACGCGGCGATAGATTCCGCTACCAATTACACATCAACAGCAGCCAACGAAAACTATTGCAATTTTTATTATCAAAATTAGCCACAGAACTGGAAGCCAGCGCACTCAGCCAAAAAGTTCGCTGGTCGATTGATGTGGATGCGCAGGATATGAGCTAAAATAGCATGTCAAATCACTGACCGGTCAGTGAATTTTTAACTGTAAACTTAAATATCTCAACATGGAATTTGTATATGGCAAAGAAACAATTCCTTTTAACTGAAAATTGTGAATTTTTTGGGACATGGTGGATTCCATCTACCCCTGACATTAAAATTGCAGGGGTTTTGAAATTTAATGCGAATGAAAGAATAGAGTTATCACTTGAAGCATCATTTGAGGAGGAGGAATACGATGTTATACATGGGTTTGCTTCTGGAAGTCTTATTACTTTATTTCGCTCATTTCCTATAACTCACAATTCTTTTGGGGCCTACTCTAATTACAACCCATGCAAAATAATATCTAACTTGGCACTAATTGGGGTTAATTACACTGAGGGGCAGTTTAAAACAGTCAGCCACTACAAATTTGACTTTGGCAGACTAAGGGGCTGGGTAGAAAAATCTGGTTTTACTGCCAACTTTGAAGGCTCAAAATACACATTATCGTACGAAAGACCATCTCCGATAAATTTTTTGGATAACGATGATGTCAGCGTAAATCTAATTTCTTACGCGGAAGGCATTTCTGCACCTTTGCAAGAATCGGCAACAATATCGGAAGTTTTCATATTTGAAGTAACATCAAAATCACCTGATGCTAATTTTGACTATCTTGTATATGGAGATGGCATTAGAAAGTTTCTAACCCTGGCAAGCAGGTACAACATTGATTATAAAAGCATAAGATTTATTGATGGAGATAATGAGGGGTTTATCTTATCCGCATACCCAAAAATAAAAATTCAATATCCTTCCAAGAACCTAAGTAGATTGAATTCGTTTTTTACACTTTCCCATACAAAACTAAGACTTCCTGATTTTTTTCATAACTGGATAAAGCTTTATGATTTAGCGACAGAGCCTTGTAATTTGTATTTTTACGGATATGAATGTATGACTTATCTGAAATTTACTGCCATCACCCAAGCATTAGAAGAATTTTATAGAGACGCGCTAGCCAAAACCTCCAAAGAAAAAGAGTTTGGTTTTGCAAATATAATAAAACGCATTTACAACAGATATCCTTTGATAACCTCAAAGTTTAATTCTGATGAAGAAACCTTCTCAACAATGGTCACAGATCACAGGAATCACTTCACACATTGGTCTGGAAACAAAAAGAATTCTGTTTTAGAAGGATTAGAATTTGACTTTCTTAGAAGGGATATTAATTTACTTCTTGAAATGTGTCTTCTCGAACAATGTGGCTTTACGATTGATCAAGTGCAAGAAATAGTTGAAAAATGCTTTCACTATGAAAACTATATGAACCAAAGATCAAAGATAGCTTTTAAAACTGTATAGTTACGAAAACTTCAAAGGCGCAGTCCAAATCGCCAGTACCACACAACCGGATACTGATTTTATTTCGTGCTGCGTTGTAGGCGGTTGAATTGCCAAGCTGCCTTGTACATAAGAATGATTGTCGTCGCTTTGTTCGCCTTCCAACACGATTATGTGTTCATAACCCAGATGTTGATGCGGCCTGACGCGAGTGCCAGGGGCGTAGCGAATAAACGCTGCTGCTGCGCCAGTCGATTCATCTTTGTAGATGTAACTGATTTCTACACCCGGGTTGAGTGGCTGCCAGTTTTCTGCAGAGATTTGTTTGGCATGGGTAAGAATATTGGGAATAATTTTTGTCGCCGATAATTTATCCATAACGTTTGTTCACTCCTTCGATCACTTGTTGTGAGCTGGCAGACCAGCCGACTATGCCGCCTTGTGCGATCATCATCTCGATGGCGGCGCGCTTAAATTCGGGAAAATAACTTTCGGTTCCGTCTTCAACCACCAAACAATTGTAGCCGCGATCATTGGCTTCGCGCATAGAGGTTTGCACGCATACTTCGGTAGTGACGCCGGTAAAAATTAATTCGCTAACACTTCTTTCTTTTAAGAGCGCATCTAACTGCGTGTTGTAAAAAGCACCTTTGCCAATTTTGGTGATATTGATTTCATTCGGCATAGGTGCAAGTTCATCGATAATGTTATTGCCGTATTCACC
>CAMLRJ010000351.1 GCA_946482345.1 uncultured Cellvibrio sp. | reverse complement strand
GAAACGCAGATGGCTCCTTCGCAGCAGATTGCCGAATAAATGGCGAGGATTTCCCGGAAGCAATTCCCCACCTCATCACATACGCCCAGACGTGGCCTGGAACAGGCCTAGAGTTTCGAAAGCAATATGTTGTTTTGCGCAACAGACCATAGTGCGAGTCAGAGTATGGATGACTCATTACCCCGCTTGCGAACCGCCACACCGGATGATGCCCAAGCCCTCGCCGCGCTAGCGGAGCGCACGTTCCGCGACACCTTTGCGGCGATGAATACTGCCGAGGACATGGATCGGCATTGCCGACAGCGCGGTAGGTTGGGCTGCAAAGCCCAACAAAATTGACTGACAAATTCAAGAAGTGTTGGGCCTTCTACGCTCAGCCCAACCTACGAGCTGTGCATAGTGCGTAGATCAGATTGTCGGGTCGTCGCCGCGCTCTGATCCAGACTTACGCACTACTGCCAATCAGTCCATCCGCTGGTTTCAAAGAGCGAAATACTGACAATGTCTTTTAGCTTGCTTTCAAGACAAATAGTTAAGGCAGATACAAAGGCCGACTTAGCTGCAGCAACCCCACCACCTCCAGTCATGATCGCCGTTACAATCGCGGCTACAGCAGCTGTAATTGTTGCCTCTTTAAGGCACTCCTCAATAGCAACAACAACATCTTGAGGCGAAGAAACGCGAACCTCAACAAACAACTCGCAATCCATGTAACGCCAACGAGTGGCCCATCCACAGCACCACTTATCCCATGGCGTTATCTGACACATTTTAACGCACTCTGTTTTTGACTGTGGCGGCGTTATCGGATCTCGCCAACCAGCTATTTTCCGAACAGCCCTAAGAGTGCCGTTTGCAGGATGAAGATCTGCCAGCTCCTGATATGGACTTGCATACAACGCCATAATTTCCGCATCCTTCATGACGCTTCCTGCACTTACATACACAACCGACTGCTTATCATACAAGCTAGACATAACTCGCTCCATTTTCTAGACCAAGAGCAAGAGGCAGTGCCTCCTTAAAACGAGCTTTTGATCTGCAAATAAAACTCAGACAAAAGCATCCCAGATGCAAACGATGGCGCCTCTTAAACAAAACAAGGGATGGATTGCGCGCCAGCCAGAATGTCCACATCCCTGTACGGCGGCGGCGCACGGCAGGTGTGTAACTGTTTAGACACTGCTTGTTTTTTCGTCAAGGAAATCTTGTTTTGCGGTGCGGCAATCGCTGTCCATCATCGACATTCAGCAAGAAGCTTGCAGATTTCGTAAATTAATCTGGCGCCAATTGTAAATTCTGCACCTTAGCTCAGATCCTTCTTCGTCTGATTCGTTTACAGATTGACGTTGGATTTATCTTGAAGAATTAATCTCTCGGCCTTAGCAAATGTCCGGCTGGTCATGACCGACCCAACGTGTATCCGGCCACCCGGCACTCATTCACCTCACGGAGCGCCCCTTGCCACACTCGCGAACCGCCACACCGGGTGACGCCGCTGCCCTCGCCGTGCTGGCGGAACGCACGTTCCGCGACACGTTTGCGGTGATGAATACGGCCGAAGACATGGACCGGCATTGCCGGCAGAGTTACGGCGCCAGCATTCAAGCCGCCGAAATTGCCGACACGGCTCGCGCCACGCTGCTCTTCGAAACCCTGATCAGCGAAACCCCGATCAGCAAAGCAGCCGGCGAACTGGTGGCCTGCGCCCAACTGGGCTGGAATAAAGCTCCTGCCTGCGTGAAAGGCCAAGCCCCCGGCGAAATCCAGCGCCTGTACGTCGCCCGCGACTGGCACGGCAAAGGCCTCGCCCAGCAATTGATGCAAGCCTGCCTCGATGAAATGCAAAAGCGCGGCAACCATGTGGTCTGGCTCGGCGTCTAGGAGAAAAACCCGCGCGCCATCGCGTTCTACCAGAAGTTCGGCTTTGTCGAAATCGGCGACCACACCTTCGCACTCGACGGCGACAACCAACGCGACATCATCACGGCTGTAAAAACGCTGCCACCTTAGAGACAACTTTCGAGCAACATAAGGCCATCTAGTGGAACTGATCTTATAGCTATAATAGATGTTCCTAAAAGGCGAACTTTAATCCGAAAGCGCGATAGCTCGAATGTTCATGATAACGAACTATCTCATCACCATAACCGTCAAAGTACCTAACAAAAAGAGGAAGATGAAAGTCAAGTATACTTATAAGGAATGAGAGATCGGTGGTGGTGCTAACGTTATCAAATGCACTGGAAATTCCCGTCCTAATATCTATGGAAAGATTAGCGCCCAACAAGAAGCCTCCCGCTCCAGAATCGTTAAACAGAGCCGCATCAAGACGTTTGTATTCGAAGGAGAGTCGAAGGCCATCGAATTCTTCGATACGCGAAGAGTTCGTTATGTCCCAAAATATATCATCCTCTTTATGGGACAGCCCACCATTCTGAAAGTAATTCCTAAGGTTGACGGTCAGATATGCGCCTTTGTTTCCATTCGAATCTTCAGCTCCAAACAAAGCTGATCTTGCTTCAAGCGAAATGTAATCCCATCCGCGACTGACAGAATCAATAGCATTACGTCCCCTTTCTATCTCACGGTAAAAAGTGTCGACATCATCTATCGTCTGCCCATTTGACTCATGGCCAAATGCCAGATCAAGATACTCCACTGCAGGATCTGTTTGACCAAAAAAAGGTAGCCATCCAATACGATAATGAATCTCTGGATTATTCAACCGATTAACAACAGGTCCGGAAGCCCTTGTCTCCCCTCCATCAAGCACCCAGAAGAAGTCAAATTTACCAACATATGATATGAAGGAAAAATTACTTATATCTTGGAAGAAAGCGTTCTCATCAGTAATTGGATGCCAAAATGAAAAGAAGAATTCAGAGTGTTTTTCATTGCCAGAAAACTCCGGCATTTGCGACACGTAGTTATCTCTGTAACCTTTAATGCCAAACCAATCTTCCTCGGAGCAATTTGATGATTCAGAGTTGACGGCAAGGAAAATTATGAAGGCAGCGCCAAGATAGCCAATGTCTGACGAACTCATTTGACCACCTTACCCTAAGAACAGGAAAACAAAACCGCAGGAAAAATTCAACGAAATAAGTCAGTTAAAGAATTCTCACTTCTGTATCTTTCCGCGCTCTGTAAAGCTGTATCCAATACCTATCGAAAACCATGTTTCGTCTTGATATTCAACTAAGCTTCTAGACGACCTACCAAACTTATCCTTACCAAAAAAAAGCCCGAGATCTACGCTGGCTGATACGGCATAAGTAACACCAATGGCATAACTTATTGCATCAACATTCTCAGTCGTAGGTTCCCCGCCGGGCACATCGGATGCCTTTCCAAGCCCAATCTTTCCATACCCAACCCCAACCAGTAGTTGCGCCCTTGAACCAGCCCATCCTATATATGGTCCAACAGTAGCATTGCCCGCAAACTCATCGCTATTCATGTAGTACTTGAAGGGAACAACAAGAGTCCCCCAAGTCATTCCGCCATCACGATCAAAAGCAGCCGAATTTTTACCGAAATCGCACACCCTATATACGTTGCTGGAGTCAACGGTTCTAAGACCATCTTGCCCGGTCACCTTTGGTATGTAAGCAAGATCGATTAGCACAGAATCTGAAAGATTTGTATTCGCCGAGTCAGATGGTTCAGGCTCTGAAACGAATCGAAATACGCTGCATCTTGGAATGTACTTTGTGCCGACTCTAACGCCTTCTGGTTCATTGCTTGCCCCAATCTTATCTTGCATCAAACTTGCAACCTGAGATGACACCCTATACTCATCAATAGCCCTACTTTGCGCTTTCTCAGCCTCCACATACTTTGCGTTTAGCTCAGCAATATTAGATGTTTTATCAACTATTTTTTTTATCAAGTCGCCTCTATCATCTACGACAACATCATTATTGTTAGCATCGTTTAATCTTTCCCTTAACTTACTGAGCTCCGCCTCTGCGAACGACAAGCTGTCCCTTGCAGCTATGTATGCCGATGATGCTGCGTTCAGCTCATCCGCTGCTTTCTTTACCTTGTCGAAATTTTCTTTTGAATTTTTTCTCACTTCATGACCAACCTTTTCCTCAATATCTCTATCTAATTCACCTTTAGAGTCTCTGCAAGGGGAGCCGACATCAACAATACTGGTGTAATCATACACAACCTCATACGTAGGACTTGTTGAGAAAAGTTTATTCCACCAATAGAGGTCATTGCCGGGCGGACATGAGTACGGACCATCTCCAAACCACGACCTATCCATCTCAGTCTTGACATTCTTTCCAACATCGTCATTTTTTCCAGCCTCGGTTTTCTCATCTACCTTTTTTGACGAACCCTCATCATCAGCGACAAGATTATTTGATCCACCATCAGAACCGGCTGCACTCATACCAAAGAAGAATCCAAAAAACACAAAAAAAATAGCTATTTTCATAATTAACTCCAGAATGGAAGGAATGGAAATAAACCAACAAAATTTCATTTTCCTTTTGAAAAATCACATAAATGGGGATGGGGGGGGGGGGGGGTTAATAGAACGAAACTAGT
>CAMLRJ010000350.1 GCA_946482345.1 uncultured Cellvibrio sp. | reverse complement strand
GACACTGGGTTCTCATCCCAGCAACCGGAGTTCGATTCTCCGTGAGGTCACCAAAAGAGATTCAGATAGTGTTTTCGAACACGCAACAGATTACAGAAAAAGCTTCGGATTTTGTCCGAGGCTTTTTCTTTTTTCGTTCACCTCTGTAGCGGTGTTCCAAAATTTAATTTTTCACGTTGAGCTGAAGCGTAGTACGCTATTGATATAAAATCACCAAAGGCGAGTTATGAATGAAAAGATACAACAAGGTCTTGATCTGTTATATAAGCATGATGAATATCTTCTAAGCTTCAATGCAAGTGAAAGATCCATAACACACAGGCTCGGGATGTACTACCAGTCTATATTCAAAGGGTTCGATGTTGATTGCGAGTTTAATATTAATCTTGGTGGCCCAAAACGTATCTCAATCAGGCCCGAAGACTTCATTAAGAGGATGGCCGCTCTGCTGCGACAAGATGAAATAGTTATTGCTGAATCAGGTGAAGCACTCTTTTCTAATGAAGATTTAAGCGCCAAGGAATTAAATAATGTTTATAATCAGCTCACCGATCAGACACGTATATCATACGATGAAGAGTTTGATGTTGTTAACTTCGTGCTTACCTTAAAGAATGGCACCAATGAGTTAAAAACTATCTATCCTGATATTATTGTTCACCGGCGCCAGACTAAAAATAACCATGTCGTTATTGAATGTAAGAAGTCGGTCAATACTGATGCAAGGTCGAGAATATACGACCTGATTAAGCTGTCTGTTTTGACTACTGATCCTGACTTTAATTATGGACGCGGCTATTTTATCAACATTCCTGTTCTAAAAGATTTTGCAGTGAAGCCAAAATTTCATTACAGAACTGACCGCTTAGTTAATAAAATTGTAAAGGTAGATTTTTAAAAGCATCAGCAGTTTATTTTATTTACTTTTGAGAGTTAAAATAGCAACAAGATGGAAGTATTAGACGAAATAATCGAATGGGCGGCAAGTCTACCTCTTTGGCAGCGGATTGCGGTTGTAAAAGTATTGAATGACAACTTTAAGGATGAAGATGTCAGAACCCTTGCAGACATTTGCATACGAGAGCAGACGGAACCTGAAAAACTTGCTGAAGAAATTGGAGATCCACTGGCTGTGTTCAAGCGCACCGAGGACGAAGACGCAACAAGTGGCGTAGTCATTAAGGAGATTAATTCTACTAAAAATATTAATGCAATAAAGGATGACAGCAGATTAACTTTTGGCGAGTCAGGGCTAACCATAGTCTATGGCAGTAATGCGGTCGGCAAGTCCGGATTCTCCAGGATATTTAAGGCCGCTTGCATGTGCCGTGATCACGAAACTGTACATGGCAACATTTCAAATGAAGAAATTGTTGAGCCGTCAGCGAATATCCTTTACTCGAATTCAAAACCTGATAAAGCTTATGAATGGAGCGCTGAGGCTGACAAGAATCAAGATCTACAGACTGTACATATTTTCGATAGCCGATCAGCCAGGATTCACCTCAGCTCTAAGAACGAAGTACTTTATGTTCCTGCTGGCTTGGATATATTTGACAAGCTTGCGACTATATTTCAGCGAGTAAATGACGAGTTTGGCGGCAAAGTGCGATTATGTAATAGTGCCTCGCCTGATTTTCCACTAATATTTAACGAATATGCCGATACACCCGCATACGACCTCCTTCAGAACCTGGATAATAATGATAAAGTTGCTGAACTCAAAGGTATGATGGGTCTGAACGAAGCTCAAACTGCGGAATTGGTCGAGCTGCAGCGTGTAATAAAAGAGAAAGAAGCAAATCATCCTACTAAAAGACGGGATGTGCTCATTCAGAAGAAATCACGGTTTACGAAGCTCCATAACTCACTTGCCGAGTACCAACGCAAAATTAAACAAGAAGACGTAGACGCGATTGTTAGGGCAAAATCTATAATGCTAGAAGCGGATAAGCTAGCTAAGATTGCGAAGGCAAAAACTTTTGATGAATCTTATTTAGCTGGCACTGGAGATCCACTCTGGAAGATAATGTGGGGCGCTGCAAAAGCTTACTCTGAGCAATCTGCATATCACAGCCATGATTTCCCTAACACAGAAGCCGATGCTAAGTGTGTTTTATGCCAACAACCGGTTTCTCGTGAAGCCGGAGAAAGACTGAAAGGTTTTAAAGATTTTGTCACGGACAAGAGTCAAGAAGTAGCACGCAAGAGTCGAGAGTCATACGATAAACTCTTGAACGATTTTAAGAATATAGAACTTCAGGACCGGGCTACGCTCACAGAAATAATAGACGAGATCAAAACAGACGAGCTTCCATTTGCTGAATCTGTCGCAAAGCTGTTAACGTCCGCCGAAACAGAGTTTTCTCGGCTGACAGAACAGCTTAGTGACGAGACTAAGTCAGATCCAGTAATTGCAGAAAAAATCGATTTTGCTCCACGTGTTAAGCTTAAAGATTTTATCGTCCAGCAAGGAATAGATATAGCAAAGTTTGATGTAACTAAGTTTACTCAAGAGCTTGCCAAGCAAAAAAAGCGCGAACTAGTGCTGAATTCCCAACTTCAACTTGAAAAGTATAAAGAAGAGATCGATAAAGAGATTGCCAACCTTAAGCGCCTAGCTGTACTGAAGAAATGCATTAGCCAAACTAATACGGGTGGTATAAGCCGTAAGAGCGGCGAGCTAACAACCCGGTTCCTTGGTGATACATTAAAAAATACCTATGAGGACCAGTTAAGGCAGTTAAATCGTAAGGGTCTAATCGTGGAGCTCAAAAAGTCACACGTTGATAGAGGAGTCGCATATAGCCAGATAGTTGTTACTACAGCGAGCGGCGGAAGTAGTAATTTTAAACCCGATGAAATAATGAGTGAGAGTGAGCAGAAAGTTGCTTCATTGGCGGGATTCTTCACAGAGCTTTCTTTAGCGCCTCATAACTCGGCAATTATTTTTGATGATCCGGTTACGTCACTAGACGAACTTAATACGGCCAGGATTGCGGCTCGGATTGTAAAAGAAGCGCAGATACGCCAAGTTATAGTATTTACGCATAATCTGTTTTTTACAGCAGAGATGCTCAATTACTCCGAGAAGTCAGGCGTGAGCGTAACTGCAAGAACTGTTTCCAAAGCGCTACACGCAGGGCAAGTTATTGATGATCTGCCATGGCAAGCGCTTTCAACAAAAAAGCGTATAGGTAGGCTCAATGCAAGGCTACAGGATCTGACTGCTGCATTCAAGCAAGATAAGGTTGCAGAGTATGAACCAGGCGTTAAGCAATTTTATGGCATGCTGCGAGAGACTTGGGAGCGTGGTGTTGAGGAAGTGTTGTTTAAAGATGCCGTAAAGCGTTACAGTCGATCAGTGGAGACTCAAAAATTAAAACAGATTCGTTTAGAAGACGGAGACCTACAGGCTGTCGAAGAAAACATGACTCAGTGCTCTTTCTATGCTCATACCAATCCACCAGACGTGGACTCGGTTGAAATACCAGAGCCGCAGCAACTCCAAGAAGATTTACAGAGGTTAATTGATTGGAAGACATCTATAGAGTCCAGGAAGTAGGACCTATAGATTTCAGGCCCGCACATTAGGCCTACAACTCGTGATCAAACACGCCAAGAATTATCAAACTATCGTGCAACAACTCAAAATCCACCCAAAACGTGTTCCAAAACTGGGCCGGCAGGTTCACCAACAAAAGGCGCTCATCGTAAGATGTGCGCCTTTTCATGTTTGCATTTAGCACGAGAGAATCGACGACTATAAGCAAAGTTGCCAGTGGCAAGTTTGCAGTCCTACAGATGGATTCTCCGTGGGGTTCGTTTTACTAAAGCATAAGGACGATTATAATGAGCTCAAGGAGTACCTATGTCTGAGTTTGTTGATTTAGTTAATAAGAAGGGTGAAATTCATCTACGGAATGTACCTCGCGAAGAGGTGCCTAATTACGCGGACCTTCATATGCAAATTGTAATCGTGGTGGCCATAGACAACTTGCAAAGAGTTTTAGTACATCGCCGAGGAGCCAGTAAAAAGGTTGGCCCCGAAAAATATGATCACATTTGTGGTGGGCTTGTGTCGGGCGAGACGCCCGAAGAGGCAGCAGTACGTGAAGGCTTTGAAGAAACGGGCGTTACGCTAAAGAATATTCGTAGGGTGCATTCCGGTATTAATGAGTACAATCGATGGCGCCATCTTCTAATTGCAGACGCCGAGGGAGTGCCTAGTGTATCTGATCCTGAAGAAGTGATGTGGGTTGGCTATGTTGAGATTGATGAGCTGCACCAAAGACATGCGGCTGGCGAAGGCTTTGTTGATGGATTCTTTGAAGATATTGAGCGAGCCCTGGAACTAACTACCGTTTGAGCCGATAATATAGAGGTATCGAGCAGCTTGGCCCAACAAGAAGGGTTACTGCAACAATAAGATAGCTCTTATTGCCCAAGGATTTATCTGTAATACACAAGCCAATAACAAAAAATGCTATCTGCTGTAACCATCTTGGCTTTACAGATTCTCTAGAGCTCCGGGCTGTAAGCTATCTACAATTATGGTTGCCTCTT